>CAKZUM010000034.1 GCA_937921525.1 uncultured Saprospiraceae bacterium | reverse complement strand
TCGAAGGTAATATAATCATCAGAAGAATCTGTAAGCGTTTCATTGTCATGACAAATTATATTGTCTAGTACTAAAGAGGCTTGGCAAGGCTTACAACTTAGTCCACCACAATCAACTTCAGTTTCATCTCCATTCATTATTCCATCTGTGCAACGGCTAAATGGTGTAAACGTAAATGTAAAATCAAATCCATTCGTACTCCATCTATCGTCCCATTCTATAAAATAGTGTTTACCTTTGGTAACAGCTATTCCTGTAAGTTGAGTTGCCCATGGGTTTCCTCCAGGGGATAGCTCACACTCATCATCCGCATTTGCAACAGATATTAAATTATCACAACAGCCTTCGTAAATCCAAAGGCGAGTATCTACCCCTTCTCCACAAGTCATTAAATCTATTGTTCCATTGGCCATGGCAACAAATTCATACCAATTCGCATGGGTAGCAGGCGTATTATTGGCCCCCATTCCAATGGAAGGACCTAGCGCAGTATATACGCCACTATTGGAAATTGCAATAGCCACTTCACAGGTTTGTCCAGAGTCAGGTGGGCAAGCTTCGCATGACCCCCCACAATCAAGGGCTGTTTCATCTCCATTTAAAATACCATCATTACAGAAGGTACTACAATCTATACAAGTCGCTCCACCACAATCTATACCCGTCTCTGTTCCATTCATCGTATTATCAGAACAGGTAGGAATTATCCCATTATTGGCACAGCCTTGAGAAGATAACAAAGATACCCGATCACCTGTTGGCTCAAAAAGTGCACGCATTCTATCGCGCTGTCCTATGGTGAATAAATTCATACAGGCATCATCTGAATAGTCCATAAAATTTTGGAACATATCAGGTAAATCTCCAGATGCCTCTACGCAACTATTCGTACCGGGATGTGTGCAAGGAATGGAAGAATAATTTGGGCCTCCTGCTAAAGGAGTATCAGATACTCCATCATCTACCGTACAACCTCCATCGCCCCATATATGTCTCAAATCTAACCAATGCCCAACTTCATGTGTAGTAGTTCGGCCCAAATCAAAAGGTGCAGTTGCAGTACCTATGGTGCCAAAATATTGATAATCAACCACCACTCCATCTGTTAAGGGATTAGCACCAGGAAATTGAGCATACCCTAATAGTCCACCACCTAATGACCCTACCCAGATATTCAAATAATCTGTCGTATTCCATGGACTTTGACCACCAGTAGCTCGGGATTTTATCTCATCCGTAAGTCCAAAAAAATCAGTAGAGGTAGATGTACGAGTGATCCCTGTAGTTTCAAATCCATTAGGATCAACGTTCGCCAAGCAAAATTCTATTTCTATATCAGCTGCGACAGCTAAAAATTCAGCAGGTGTATTAATGGCATCTAAATTTCTTCTTCTAAAATCGTCATTTAAAACTTGAATTTGAGAAAGGATTTGTGCATCACTAATATTTTGTGTAGCATCATTATAAACAATATGAACGACTGTAGGAATGGTGATAATAGGTAGGGCAGATCGAGAATGACCTTCTTGGGTTGGGGCTATTGGTCTACTAGGTTTTGAATCTCCTAGCTTCTTTTCCATATACTCCATGACACCACAGGTCCGCTGTTGCTGGGCATGAACCTCCGATAAAGAAAGTATTATTAGAAGAAAGAATAGAATTATTTTGGTAAAATAATGCCTATTTAAGTTAGAGTAACGCAAAGTCTTATGTTCATGTGATGTTGTAATAAATACCTTTGTTGTACTACAAATATATGTCCATTAAAATTCAAAAGCTATACCCTATGACATTAATACTATATTATATTTTAAAAATAAAATTATATTAATAATCAAAAATCGCTCACCACTAAGCAAACTTTTCATAAGGGAACACAGTATATAAACATATACACTAGCACTAAAATAAACATCACCTATGAAACATTTTGATAATCCCCCGGGGCCATCTGATTTCGGATACCCTTCTGAACACTTACACCATTTAAAATTTCTAAATCTTAGAAAGAAAGATTTTACCGTATTGCCAGATTGGATTCGGTTAGCAGAACAGCTAGAAATTTTATACCTGACTGATAACCAATTAACAGCGTTACCAGATTGGTTAGGAAATTTAAAGAATCTACAACGCCTACATATTGCTGGTAATCAATTAACTAGTCTGCCTTCTTCCTTACAGAAACTAACAAAGTTAACGGAGCTAGGACTCTGTGATAATCAACTAACTGCCATCCCTGAATGGATAGATGCTTTCCAGTTATTAGAGGAAATAGATCTTAGTGATAATCAGCTAACTGCCTTACCTGATACTATCGGACTCCTACCTAATTTGGAAGTACTTTATCTAAGTGGTAACAAATTGACCAGCTTACCAGATAGTTTAGAAAATTCAAAAAAAATTACTACTTTAGATTTAAGAGCAAATAAATTTGAAACCTTACCTTCTTGGGTATTTACTATCCATGAATCTATAAGCGTCAACTTTAGTAATCGCTACAAATGGAATGCGATCTCTGTGCATGGAAATCCAGGAAAATTCCGAAGTGAAATAAGTAGTACTAAAACGATTGAATAAATGAACAACACCCTAATTATTGATCAGCTAGAAAATAATAAGTCGCTGTTTTATCAACTATTTCATGGAATAGAGGAAGCAGCTTATTTATGGAAACCTAGCCAAGATAAATGGTGTCTTTTGGAAGTGATCTGTCATTTATATGATGAAGAAAGAGAAGATTTTCGGGTGCGCACTAAATCTACTTTAGAAACGCCTGATAAAGAATTACCGATGTTTGATCCTGTTGCATGGGTAACAGAACATAAATATATAGAACAAGATTATGCCAAGAAAGTAAGTGCTTTTCTATTTGAACGACAAGCATCTATTAATTGGCTTCGCTCTTTACAAGCACCCAAGTGGGACAATGCTTTTCAACATCCTACACTCGGTCCATTGTCTGCGCAACACTTTCTGACGAATTGGTTAGCACATGACTACCTTCATATTAGGCAAGCGACAAAACTGAAGTATGGCTACTTACAAACTGTGAGTGGAAATAATTTATCTTATGCAGGCGAGTGGGTACTCTAAGGAATTAAGCTAATAGATTTTTAAAATCACTTTTCCTAAAAGCTAACAAAATCCATACAAGCACAACTATTGTTATCGTTGTAATGGAGCTAAATAAAAAACTTATTAATTTATATCCTTTAAGTGTATTCGCATCAACTACACCCAATACGCCTGAATTAGCTACCATATAGAATCCTTTGAAATAGACCGTCAGGTAGGCAAAACCCATTATCAGTACAGAACCGATCATCAAATTGATTAACTTTCGTTTCCAATTTCCTGGTGTCACAATTAGTAAAGAGAAGAAAAAAATAAGTGGTGTAATAAAATGCTCATCTATGGTAATGATGAATCCTTTATAATCATATTGACCTTGCTGCCCTGTTGCACGAGAACGGTCAATAATCGCTTGCAGATGTTTTTTGGTGTTATGTAAAACAGTAATTTTATTGTGATTCTTAGGATCTGTCTCCCCTCCTGGTCTAGATTTAAAATACATATCTGGTTGACTAGTCGTCAGAGTACTCAAGGTTATTTTCTCAAAAATGGGATAGTATGCTTTTTGAACACTAGGTATTAGATTTAACAATGACAGGCCAAAAAAACAAATAGTCATTGGCAAAAAATATCGTAAGAGTATATGTTTTAAATCCATGTTTATTATGTAGAGGGTTAGATTTCTTAGCTGCTCTATTTACGACTGAATGAGTTGGTCATTTTTGTAGCCCTTTAACGCCCAATTAGCCCAAATTAACATTAGTAAAATAGTTACAAATGAAAACAAATACAATCCTCCCTGAATATGCATAAAATCAAAGCCACTCGGCCAATGCAATTTCACCAAATATAATCCAGCTATCCGAATAACGTTAAGTACAGTAAGGGTCAATACACCAGCTAATAACCCAGGCCATTTAAATTTAAATGGTAATGGAAAAACTAAGATTGCTGCTAATAATAATGCCGTAGCTTCCAAGCCATCACATCCACCTGCTACCTGTACAGAGATACCCGATCCTGCTATGACATCTCCACTAGAGGATACTGGCATACCAAATAGATTTAATAACATAGCGCCTGCGCTAGTTTGTAATTGTAAAATTGGCCCTTTTAGGTAATTCTCAAAAAAGATAGAATAGTACATGAGATAAAATAAGATCATACATCCAAAAAAGGCAGATATGAACTTAAATACAGATGATTTTTCTTGCCAATACTTTTTTAGGAAAGATGGAGAAGGAGTCTGTCTTTTCTGAGGTTTCTTTTTGGGAGAGTTAGTAACTTTCTTTTTTCGTTGTTTTGCCATGGTTATAATTTGAATTGTAGACTCTATTTTACGAAAATCTAAATCAAAAGGTTATCTTTTTTTGGATTTGATAATCAATATAATTAGTCAAACATTAGGACACATAATAGAATATCTATATGACACTAAGATTACCAGTAATTTAAATATATACTTAAAATTTATTTAATAAGAGAATAAGAGTTGTCTGGAACACAAGAAGGAAGGAGCATACTGTTGAAATATGCTGAATAAAAGTTAATTCTCTTACTACAAAGATATTGCAACTGGCTAAAAGATACAAATGACTTCTCGAATAATCCGATGTGCAGGATTTTCTCCTGCAATCACTTCAATGGTTTCAATACTATAAGAAGTCGATTTTAAAGTGACAAATAATGGGTCATTAAAAGGCGCCTCTAATCTCAACTGCTCATAACCAATATAACCAAAAGTCAAACTAGTAATAACAGTAGCTTGAGAAATAGAAAATCGTCCATCTATATCTGTACTGACACCATCCCTATTACTATCATTTATCAATATATTGACAAATGGTAGTCGCTCACCTTGTTGGTCTGTTACTAATCCTTGAAGGGATTTTTGTCCATTAAGGAGTACAGGTAAGAATAGTAATAAGAGGTAATAAAATTTTAGTAGGAGCGTACCATTCATTTTTAAATTAGCTTTAAAGTACAAAGGAATGGTGAAATAATAAACTTACATTCTTCTGCTTGTTCTTTTTCCTTTCTACTTCGTTGAAAAGCCTCGTGATAGCTAGGCTATCCCTAGCAGCTCATCCGCAAGCGGTTCAGAAGTTTCACTTCTTCATGCCTTGTAGAAAGAAAAAATAACAGCGCACAAAAACGCAATTTATTAATTCATCATTCCTAAGACTTTACACGATCAGCCAATTCCTGAATTTTTTGAATAGTCTTGGAACGCTTCAAAATAGGATATTGAAAATCATAGGCTTCTTTCAATATATTCTCTCGCTCCTCTCTACTACAATCCCATTGCAATAACATAGAATCTAAAAATTCTAAATTATTTAAAACAGTTAAATCTAGCACCGTGGCATAATCTCTTTGATTCCGACCTACTGGCTTATCTGAGTTTCGTTCTCGCCAATCTTTGGCAGTTGAACCAAAGACAATTTTATTTAGCATATCACTCTCACTTGCTAAAGGCAATCGACTTTTATAAGGCTGTGGATGCGTGAGCAAACGCTCATCTGTTTGGCTTAATAAAGCAGACACCATCAAGGAATAATTGCCACTAGTCAAATGCCGTTTAATATTAAAAGGGTCTCCTAATTTTAACTGCTCATCCGCTTTCAGTCTTTGGAATTCTTCCATTAAATAGACTTGAAATTCTGGACTCAGCCAATAGCAAAAATTTAATGCAATATCACTATGGGCAAAAGTACCTCCATACCTCCCACTCTTTGAAACAATACCAATTGCTCCAGTCTCTTCAATATACTTTTTTGGTGTTGCGTAATTTCTATTATCCGCGGCATTCATTCTAAACTGTACCATTCGGTCTAGTTTAAAATTATCGTTTTTTCTTTTTTCCCAAGTTTCTAAAAATAACAGGGTGTTGCTATTCTTTAACCACGATCTTAAAGCAATAATTGGTTCTGCGTCTGTGACACTCCGTTTGGCAATATCCGTCAAGCTGATATACCCATCTTTGTTAATGTTAATGGCAGTGCCATCAACTATTATTTTTTGTTTTGTCATGCATAGAGTTTGGTAGTTTGCTCTAGGGAATGAAAGAATAAATAGATGTTACTTCTTTCATTCCTAGTCCGTTTTTGTAGTATGCTATAAAGTTGAAATCCAATTTTTCAACTGCTTAATTTTTGCGTCGTATGTTTTATCTAAAGATTTGAATTTTGCGGGGTACTGTTTTCGGATCGCATTAATAAAAGTGATACGCACTACCCTACTCTTTAAGTTTTCTGTATCACTCAAATTCGGGTCATACTGTTCTCTTGCAATGGAATGATTAGAAACTTGTTCCATTGCCTTTGCAGAAGCCTCAGGATTGTTGTTACAAATCTCTTCAATAATAGCAGTCTCTTTTTCTTGAACTTCTGAATAGACTATTTTCAACTGCGCTTCTAGGTCTTCTTTTTTCAATGCATCTTCCTGGATTTTTTGCTTCACCCTTTTTTGTTTTTCTACCTTTTCCTTCACAGGATTAAAAACAATGGACTGTCGAACCATGCTATGAAGATAACCGCCAACATTTTCTATTTGCACACCATTTTTTAACTGAGCTATTGTATAATTAATCCCTTCTCGAACTTGAAATTCTGGATAATCATCTACCCACTTTTCAACGACTTTCTTTCCTACATAATCCTTTGTCAATAGGTACAAGTCATCTATTAATCCTTGTTTAGGATGTATATTTTTTAAAGCTTTGACTTTGGAAGATCGTGGTGCGCCATTGTTTGCACGAATAGTAAAGACGACCCCAACAATTTTTCTTCCCCTTTTGAAGGGATCAAACTCAAACTGTATATCTGTAAATTTTTTAAGATCTCTTTGAGCTTTTAATAACACTCGCTGTTTGAAATTACCGAAAAGTGGATAGTTATCTTTTAATAACTTTTTGCCGTTGTTATCGATTTCTTCAATAACCCCAATAATTTCTTTTAACTCTTGTAGTTGAAATTTTCTTGATCCAATTCGCTCATATTGTTTTAACAACTCATATAAACGAATCGAATACGAGCTAGGTAGCTTAAGAATGTTATTGACATCATATATGGTGAATTGCGACTTCAAGGATAGTAGAAAAGGTCGCATATCTGGATGGAAAGAGACATCTATAAATTTACCGTCTTCAGAGTTAGGGTTCACCAGCCTATCTACACCTACCACTATTGGCGTAGTTAATTCCATGAGTCCCTCGTCTGTCTCCCTAATGACCTTGATAATTTTACTCATCAATTTATTACCCCCTCTACGAAGTCGGTCATAAGCATCTTTGTTATTCTCGACTTGAAAATCCTTAACGATGTCACTTAGATAAATTCGGTAAGGCTGGAAGTCTTCATCATTCTTGTGAACCATTGACAGCATCTTAGTAAAGATTCTTGTCTCCCAAATATCAAATTTATACCTCGCCTCCACAAGTTCGTTAGACTTACGTATTAACTTGACAACGTTTTTTGATGTTTTAGACCTCCGTACTTTATTCGCAGTGTTGGATTTCATAAGGGTGCACTGTTTTGATTAACGACAATCTATAATTAAGAAATCGCTAATTAATGTTGGTTTGAGTCTACTCTATTAAGTAACGGTGAAACAATAAGTTGCTCATCTAAACGTGCGCGCTATCAGATGCAGCAGTTATTTTTTGTCGTTACTAAGTAACGAATATCATCCGTACTTCTAATTTGTAAATTCTCAGATTGTTTGTGTGCAAATAGGAGCCTATTATTTAGTAAATCCTAGTGCAGTTTTTCTCATTGAACTCAAAGGTAGAAAAAATATTTAAAAATAACACCGTTTCAGGCTTTGTTATACTTAGTACTCGTAAAGTTATTTTTAGTACTCGTAAAGTTATACTTAACACTCAATACGTTATACAAATAACTCTAAATGTTATATTAAATACTCTAAATGTTATAATTCGTCTTATAACTAACTGATACCCAAATAGATGGAAGCCCCGAAAAGAGTTAAAGTATATTAAATAAGATAAAACAACTTAAACAAAGGAAACCAGTTGTTGTCTTTTTTTTAAATAATTTTTTCTTAAAACTTTTTTCATTTAATTTCATAAAAAAAAGTAATCGAGGACTCTATCTATGGGTTAGATCAAATATTATCAGGATTAAAAAAATTAAATCAGAAATTCTGCTCTTCCCTCAATATGTTATAGTACCTCCTCATTTTGTTATATTTAAAATACCCACTTGGGATAGACTGATAGCAATTCCTAGTTTACTCTATCCATCCCATAAGAGCATTGTAAGCAATTCCGAAGGTTTTTTAGAGATTTAGCTAATTTTTTCTTTAAACGCTTTGTTATGCAAGCAACCCTCATTTCGTTATAGATAAGCCTCAAAACGTTATATTTCGCCATAGAAACCATAGGTTTTACGTGTTATTTAGTTGCCCATCTATGGTTCTTATTAGAAGAAATAGAGCGTATACTTACATTTCATGCAGGATGAGACCTCATTTTGTTATAATTATATACTCAAAATGTTATAGTAGAACCAATTTAGGAGTCTAAATCCTTATATATACTTAGCTATTAAAAAAAAAGTGAAGTAAATAGAGTGATACGAATTTATAATACCCAATACCCTCATTTTGTTATAGTATAATACTCAAAATGTTATAATACAAGCTATTTAACTGATTATTAGGTCTTTAGGAAAATATATTTTTCATTAAGTTATAGTGATTTGTACACAATTATTGGATTTGAGCTATAAAAGACTATGATTCATGTAGTTCTATCCCTCATTTTGTTATAGTTTTCCCTCATTTTGTTACTCTTCTCCAAAGATTCGGTTGGTTTACCCTTATTTATATTAAAATTAAAGGCTATTTGGTCTTTAACGTAATGTTTACTACTCAGGATGTTATAGTTAGCCCCTGTAAATACTCAATACAGCTAATTATCAGCTAAGGAATGAAAGGAACGGTGAAAAAATAAACTTACAAATTTATGCTGCTTATTTTGCCGCTATTTTTAACATTGAAAACAGTCATTATATCAACATAACTCCTGTTTTCAAAGCCAAAACTATACTGCTGACAGGATAAATTACCGAAAATGAATTTGTCCAGCAATGGGAAATTGCTGGACAAGAAGTGTGGGTTTTGCTGGACAATTTCCCATTGTCC
>CAKZUM010000033.1 GCA_937921525.1 uncultured Saprospiraceae bacterium | reverse complement strand
TTAGGAACGGTGTAGAAATAGATTTACAAACCTGCCCGACTCAGGCAGGCGGGTTTAGGGTAGCTTATTTTGTTGCTAGTTTTGGCTTTGAAAACAGGAGTTATGTTGATATAATGACTGTTTTCAAAGTTAAAAATAGCGGCAAAAGAAGCAGCATAAATTGTAAGTTCATTTTTTCACCGTTCCTTAATGAACAATATCTTTTCAATAACTTTAACTATTTATAGTGTTTCTTATAAAGATATTAATAGTCTTATAGTATAAGAAACTAATACATCACTACGTTTTTAAAGAACTTTCACCTACTAAATCTACACAAAATACTATCACATTAAACCTTTCTAGGTCGTGGCAATTAAAGAAATTGTTTAAAAAATAAAAGACCATATAGATCAAATAATATGTATTTTTTTAACCACCGACCTACCATAAAATTTAAGTTATGAAATTCAGTCAATTAGCAATAAGAAGTCTATATATACTGCTATTCGCTACATTGGGCTATTCTTGTGCAGTAAATCCAGTAACTGGAAAGAAGGAAATTTCTTTCATGTCAGAGGAAAAAGAATTAGCAATGGGGAAGCAGTATGACCCCAGCATTGTAGCAAGTTTTGGACTTTACGAAAATGAGGAGTTACAAGCATTCATTAATGAAAAAGGGATGGAGATGGCGAAAATCTCGCACCGTCCTCACTTGCCTTATGAATTTAAAATATTAGATTCTCCAGTCATTAATGCCTTCGCAGTACCTGGTGGGTATGTCTATTTCACAAGAGGTATTTTAGCTCATTTTAATAATGAAGCAGAATTTGCAGGGGTACTTGGCCATGAGATTGGGCACGTTACGGCAAGGCACTCCGCTAGGTCCCAAACTAAGCAAATATTAGGTCAAGTAGGATTAATGGCGGGTATGATTCTTTCTCCAGCAGCACGAGAGTTAGCACAGCCATTGTCTCAAGGTTTACAATTTTTAATGTTGAAGAATAGTAGAGAACATGAGAGTGAATCAGACAAGTTAGGCGTAGAGTACTCTACAGCAGTAGGCTATGATGCGCATCATATGGCCAATTTTTTTAACACCTTAAAAAGAAAACAAGAAGACGCTGGTGTAAGCATTCCTGAATTCCAATCTACGCACCCTGATCCAGGAAATAGATTTAATAGAGTTCATGCAATGGCAGAGGCAACACAGGCAGAAAAGGGTGGTACCTACACCGTCAATAGAGATAAGTATTTAAAAATGATCGACGGGCTAATTTTTGGAGAAGACCCTCAACAGGGCTATGTAGAAGATGATTACTTCTACCACCCTGGGCTTAAATTCAAATTCCCTATACCTCGTGGATGGAGAACGGCTAACTCTCCTCAGCAGTTTCAAATGGCTGATAAAGACGGAAAAGCAATGATGGTTTTATTACCTAGTCAGAGTAAAACTGGACAAGAGGCAGCTCAAGCATTTAATGAAAAGCAGCAGTTAAGAGTTCTTAATGCTCAACCCACAAACGTTAATGGTCTACGAGCTTACGCACAAGTTGCGGAGCCTGCACCAGCGCAGCAAGGTCAGCAGCAGCAACAGCAGCAACAGCAGCAAAAGGTTAGAATTCTTTCTTATTTTATAGAATACAATGGTTTGATTTATGAAATTCATGGAGTGTCAGAAGTCGCTAATTATGCAAACCTAGAACGAACTTTCTTATATACAATGCAAGGATTTAACATACTCAGAGATCCTTCTAAAATTAATAGAAAGCCTGATAGAATAAAAATCGTGAACGTTCAGAGGACAGGTACTCTTTCAAGTATATTACAGTCTTACCGTATGCCAAATGACAAGATGGACGAGTTGTCCCTTATTAATGGTATGCAGTTAAATGACCAAGTACAGGCAGGATCTTTAATCAAAATTGTAGCCTACGATTCCATGAATAGAGGGGGAACTGTAAATACAGCACCAGCAAACAATAGAAGTAATCAACAGCAACCTGCCCCTGTAAATCCAGTACCTACAAATACGAACACTAATAATACAACGAATACGCAACCAGCGCCATCTAGTAATCAGGGAGGGCATTTACCTCCACCGCCGAGAACTAGTACGCCAAATAGTAATACCACAACTACTACTAAGCCAACAGGTACAAAAAAATTACCTGGTAGGGTTAAAAAGAAGAATTAGGCTTGATTTTTGCTATATATAATTCATAGATAATCTAGGCAGTAAGCTTTATTTACTGCCTAGATTTTACACCTTTCTAATAATTCCATCCATTTTACAAGTTCTAAACCAGAACGCTTTCTCTTAAAATCACATCCTGTATTAATAAAAGTCTCCATTGTATATTAGACCTGTTACCCTTTAATCTAAAACAAAGGCTTTATGAACTATGTACAGACTGAACCTCCCACTCAATCTAATTGGCAAACCTCTTTGATTTTTGCCTTGCTATTGCAGGCGCTATTGCTAGGAGGCTTATATTATTTAAATTCGGAAAATCCAAGTACCATTCTTCCTACTTCAATAGTGGATTGGCTAGAAACTAATAAGGAAATTACTTTTGTAGATCAGTAAACTCAGACCTAGTCTATCTCATCGTTTAAGCAAAAGCCTCTAGTATTTGCTCCGCATGCGTTTTTGTTTTTACTTTCGTAAAAACTTTCGCAATCTTCCCATCCTCGTCTATAATAAATGTTGTGCGGTGTACTCCCTCATATTCCTTGCCCATAAACTTCTTGGCCCCCCAAATACCATATGCTTTAATTGTATTAAGTTCGGTATCCGCAAGTAAGGGAAAAGGAAATTCAAATTTGTCAACAAATTTCTGGTGCTTTTTAGCACTATCTGGACTGACACCTAATAACTCATATCCTTGCTCTTGAAGGACAGAGAAGTGATCTCTTAAATTACATGCAGCGGCGGTACATCCCGGCGTGTTATCCTTCGGATAAAAGAATAAAATTAGTTTCTTTCCCTTATAATCCGCTAAACTAACTGTCGCTTCTGTTTCTGTAATACCCGTGAAATCTGGGGCTACATCTCCTTCCTTTAAATGTGTCATTACTGTTTATTTTTTGATTGAAATTACTTGAGTGTAACAGCATTCACTAGACTTTGTTCATAGTGATTTTTTTGCATTTCAGTACCCTACGGAACATTTTAAAGAACAGAGAATAGAGAGCAGAGAGTAGAGATAGATTTCGTTTAAAAACCTATAGAATTTCATAGATTTTTAAACGAAACCTATCTCTGTTCTCGCTTCCCCGCCCGCCCGACGGCAGTCGAGCTGGTCTGCTCTCTATTCTAAAAATGTTCCGTAGTTTTGCGTTTCAGGAAACAATTTTT
>CAKZUM010000032.1 GCA_937921525.1 uncultured Saprospiraceae bacterium | reverse complement strand
GGCTTTGCTCCCAATTTTCCTATTTTATATGCATTATAAACAGAGGTCGTATTTCTAACAACAGAGGAATCAAAATCTGCCAAAGAGAATAGATCGGTACTTCCATCTGGTTTCTTTTCTGTAAACCAAATTGCATCTTGGCGAAAAATATCTCTTTTCATCAATAATTCTCGATAATGGGTAGTCGCTATCAATTGAGAATTAGTTGTGTTAGTTAAAAATGTTAGTAGAAAGTGTTCTAATAAATCTGGATGTAGAGATGCTTCTATTTCATCTATTGATAAAATAGATTTATTTCTAATCATTAAATCTAGTAAACCTGCCAACTGAAAGTAACGTTGTGTTCCTTGAGATTCATAAAAATATTCCAATGAATAAGAATTTTTATTATGACTAGCTGGCGTATGACTAAAAGTAATTTCATTATTAAATACTTTTTCTAAACCATACAACTCTCCCTTTTCTGTAACTCCACTTGTTTTGAGTAACTTCAGGACTTTCTCCACCTCAGTTTCTTCTTCTCTTTTTATTTGAAAATCTGTAATATTAAAGTCAGCTTTACTCAATATTTTTATCAAATTACTTTTATCAATTTGTCCTTTTTTAAGCTTATCTATTACATGAGTCATCAATTTTGTCATGGAATCCGAGCCTATCAAATTTCCTAATTCTATGGAAAACCAATCAATTGTTTCTTGCAGTGCTGCGGCTTCAAAATTAGTTTTTAAGTAGCCGCCTAAAACTGTATTATTCCATAGGGTATTTACTTCTAAAGCTGTTTGCTTATACCCACTAAGCTTTATTTTACTGCCAAATTGAATTGTGCTTATTTGTTTTTTACTATCTGTTGTTCTTTTATAGACAAGTGCTTTGTTAGGTTTATAGTAATATAATTTCTCTTCAACGATAGACCATTTATTTAATTCGATTTCATAGACATACTTCACTTGATTCCGAACAAATCCTAAGCTAAAAAAGGTGTTTTCATCTGGGGTAGTTTCATCAAATAGAAAAGGGTTAAAATCAAAGGTTTCCGTTTTCTTATCTAAGGGATTTAGTACAATATGCTTCAAAAAATCTAATGCCTTTAATATTGTTGTTTTCCCAGAAGCATTAGCTCCGTATATCAGTCCTAATTTCAATATACGGAGTCCTTTTTTGGGCTCAACAATATAGTAGTCTTCTAATTCTGATGAATTAGTTGCTTCAAAAGATAGCTCTATTCTATCTTTTATACATCCAAAATTTTGTACAGAAAAGCTAATTATCATTTTTTTTCATTAAAATATGTAAGCAAGTTACAAATTTTAATACAAAAACACCAATACAGTCAACTTTTACAATATATTTTTAATTTACAATATTTCGATTTCATACAATTTTGGAGTCTAATTCCAAATTTGCATAAATTTCGCCCTTACTCTTCTTTCCGAAATGCCGCCTTCTTAGCCTCATACACCGACATCGGCATATCAAACACTTCCGATTTTTTCTTTTCCTTATTCTGTACATAATGCACCGCGTGGATATAAGGCTCCGCCAGATTAATTTTATCCAATGGTGTAACGACCATTAGCTGCAAATTGAGTTGTTTAAATAACTCCATTGCATAGATAGAATTTTCTGGATCGACTTTACTAAAGGCTTCATCGACTACGGCAAAACGGAAGGACTTTTTCTGGTTATTCGCACTTCGGATACCAAACTGGTAAGCGATGGCAGATGCTAATATCGTATAAGCTAATTTTGCCTTTTCTCCACCAGACAAACTTTGACTATCCATGTAATATTGGCGTTGGGCATAATCTGCACGGTATCGTTCTATGGCGGCGAATTCTAACCAATTTCTGACATCGGTTACTTTTTTACGCCAAGGTTCGTTATTACTTAATTCTTCTATAATTGTTTTAATCCGCTTGAAGCATTTTTCTAACTCTGCTTCATCTCCTTCTATTAATTTTGCAGGATCAGGCATGGCGTCTTTGAGCATTTCTTTGAATTCTCTAACGGCAATATCTCTGGTCTTATTGATATCTAGTTGGATGTAAGTTAGCGGCTTACTATTATAATGGATTTCTTTAAGGGAGTCGTTAATTTGTTCAACACTTTCTAATATTTGTACTTCCTTATTTTCTAGAGAAGTTTTGAAGTTAGCAATGTCAAAAATCAAGCGTTCATTAAGCCAATCTTTAAACCGTTTTTGGTACTTAGGAAGATCTTCTAATTTTATTTTCTTATACAGTTTTTCAAATTCTTTTAAGTATTTTATATCTGCTTGAAAGTTGACCGTATCGGCAACCCAATTGGGATATTTAGCTAAAATATTAACAGGAGGATTAATGAATTTTTGCATCGCTAAGGTCAAACGTCTTTCTACTCTAGCTAATTCTTTTGCCTTTTCTGCTCTATTTTGATTAACCTCTTTGGTGATCCTATTTTCAATTTTAGCAACTGATGAAACGACTAAATTTTCATTAGCTACTAATTGGTCTAATTGCGACAATAAAGGTGTAATATCTAAATCCCGCAATTGGGATAAAGTATCTTTAGCATCTTGTAATTGCTGTTGATAATTTTCAGCTCGACTTAGTAATGTACCTCGTTGTTCGATTAATTTGTCTCTATCGGCTTCCTTATTGTCTATAGATTCTTTTAAGAGGCTTAATTGATTTTTCAGTTCCTGTAACTGATTAGAACTGCCCATTAAGGTGTCTCTTTCTGCTTTATACTGCTGGATATTTTTAACTAAAGATTTCCAGTCTATTTCTCCAAATTGTTGAAAACTACTAAAACGATTGAGGTTATCTTTTAGCTTAGTGGTCTTTTGGCTATTTTCTTTATTAACAGTCAGCGTATCTTTATACTGTTGCATATCATTTTGCAAAGTATCTAACTGTTTTTGTAATTGAAAAATAGCCGCTTTATTTTCCCAACCTAGAATATGCCAATCTGTATTACTCGCATCATAGCGATCATCTCTTTGGTGAAGTTGATTGGTTTTTATCAACCCTTTTTGGGTAATACTTTTTTGGTCTTTGGCTAACTCTTTAGGTCCTTTTTGAATGACATAGTCGTAGTTATTATTTAGGGTATATTGCAACCAACTAGTAAATTCACTATTCTGCTTAACCGCTACTTTCTGCAAAATACTATGCTTATGAACTGGCGGCGCATCCGCAGGAATTTCTTTGACTTCTTGAAACGCTATTTGATCGCCCAATTTTCCTTTATGAATATACCCCAATACCTCTTGAAAATATTCCTCCTTGACCAATAGCGTCATAGCGAGTGGACGTAAAGCATGTTCGATTGGATTCATCCAATCTTTTTCTTCCTCATTTATTTTTAATAACTCCGCAGCAAAAGGCAAAGCATTTTCACTCAAGTCTAATTTATTAATAATCGCCTCCCTGATTTTTAATTGTGCTAAAGGAACTCTAGTTTTTCTTTTTTGTAAAGCGACTAAACGTTCTTGCAGTCCATCAAATTCTTTTTGTAAACTACTTAACTTGATCTGTAAATCAATTTCTTTTTGTTGGTATTCCTGTAGTTGTTCCTCCGCTAGTCCGATATTTTTTTGACTACTTTCTAACGCTTTATAAAATACAGACTCTGCCGGATCTTGCTTTCCATCTATTAAATCTGCCAATTGATTATAGCGTTTAGCTCGTTGTTGGCGCTGCTCTTTTTCTCGCTCTGTTTGTTGAATTTGCTGTGCTAAGGTTTTCGTTCTTTCATAGGCTTGATCGGTACTTACGGCTACTTGCAGATCCGTACGTTGAGTCACTAGTTGCCCTAAAGATTGGCGTATATCTACTATTTGGTTATTTCGTTTATCCGCATCAATTTGAAGCGACTGTAAAGAATCTTCTAATAAAGTAATTTTCTTTTTGGCAAAATAAGGCGCAATACTTTCTTGCAATTGATTTAACTCATCTACCTCCTTATCTAATTCATGAAAAGCATTTCCATTTTCTACAATAGGTGCTAGTAATAATGCCTGTTCCCTAGCCTTTTCTATTGCTTGATGGGCACTCAATAAATTTTCATAATGCTCTCGTAGCTCTACAAATTCTGCTTCGGAATCATGTTCTTCTAACATATTAGTACGGATAAAAGCATTGAGATTTCCCAATACTTTTATACCTACCGTCTGCGCAAATAAAGTCAATGCCTTATTAGATTTTAAGCCAAACTGCTTGGAGAATACTTGTTGGTAATTGGTGAATGAATTAAAAGCCTCTGCCCCTGTCTCTTTTTTCAATCGCTTTTTCCATACCCCTCCTGTATCTAGTGGGATAAAATGTTCTTCTACAGATAAAGCAGTATTGGCTATAAAATAACTCTTCTTTAAATCATTATTGGAATACCAACGCACTTGCGCTAAAGAGCAATACGTCTTTGTACTAGGATTATAAAACACGCCTAGCAAAATAGAGAAATCATCTTTTGTCCGCAGGTATTGCGTCTTGGCCGCTAGGCCACTCTCACTTTGTACCGTCACATAAGCACCTAAGGTATAGGTAGCTTCATTCCGTTCTTTTTTACTCGTAGTCCCAGAAGATTGATTATAATGGCGTTTACCCGGCGGTACTAATAAGGTGATAATAGCATCCACCAAGGTCGTCTTTCCAGAACCATTTGCTCCTGTCAATAAGGAGTTTTTACAGTTAGGCGTTAACTTCCAAATCTTTTGATCGAAGGTTCCCCAATTATATATTTCTATAGCTTGTAGTCGATAGCCTCCTTGTAATATTGTGCCGTTTTCTTTGCTCATATTTATCTTTTCCTTTTCAATAAATTCATCCGATCACTTTAAAGTGGTCGGATGAAACGAACCGTCTGATCGGACCAGTAGTTTAGTTGAAATTTCGTTTTATATTCAATTTATTTATCCCCCTTCAATTTACTCCGAATCGCCTCTAATTTTTCATTATTAATCTTTGCTTTAATAATACGCCTTACTTCGTAAGTCTTCACATCTTCTTCATAGCCCTTTACCGCTTTTTCTTTTAAAAAACCTAGATTAACTACCCCATTAATATAGGTATCAAAACGCTCCAATAATTTTACCTTATCGGCCTTATCCTCAAAGAACAATTCGATACGTTCTTTCAAATCTTTATTGGTAATAAATAAGGTTCTAGATTCTGTATTCTGCACATCGAACTCTTCTAAGGCTTCTCGAAGAATCACTAACAAAAGGGTGATTTCATAAGACAAAGGCATTCTCCTGACTAAGCGGGGAACGGTTTGACCTTCCATTTCATCAGGTTGACTCAGAAAGGCAAATCCATCTGTTTCATTCAAATGTAATTCTACACCTATGGTAGCAAAATAGGCCCTTATTTGTTGTTGATAAGAGATGAGTTCTTGCCATGTTTTTCGATCTTCGTCATAGATAACGTTTTGAAAAAGACGGACGATGATGGGTGCGTAAGCGGGTATGGTGGTGTTTTCTGTTGTCATAATATATTTTTGTAGCACGGAATTTATTCCGTACCAGTACCACGGAATTTATTCCGTATTAAAGTACCACGGAATTCATTCCGTACTAAAGTACCACGGAATTTATTCCGTTTTATAATGAACACGGAATAAATTCCGTGGTACAGGAAATACAGATTGAAATCTGTGTTACGGGCGTTAGCGTATAAATATTACTTGTGGCAAAAAAATCTCCTTTTGCCTGGCTTCTTCCTCGGCTAGCCAAGGAATCGCCTCTTTTTGATCTTCATTAATTAAATGTGGATTATCGCTATTTGCGATAGAGAAATAAGTCAATACTTCTGCCAAGCCATTCTTGACAGGATAGGCTTTTGTTACTTCCAATAAACTGACCTGTGCTTGCTTTTCCAATAACACCGCAATATTGTCTTCTAGCTCTTGGCGATTCATTTCAAACTGATCGAAGAGAATATCCAATTCAGCTTCTTCTATTTGTTGACTACCAATAATGGTTGGTTGATTTTTAAAATTAGCAACCTGTGGTGGGTCACTTACTGGGCGATCAAAAGACATATCTATTTCTGGTAAACCTTCTATAAATATAAAATCTCTTTGCCCATGAAATTTACCAATTTTTTGCACCGCCAAATTTTTAATCTCACTAATCACCTCTATAGCACGCCGATGGTCGGATAAACTCTCTTGCGATAATATCCGACTTAATTTTTCCGCTAATAAATGATTACTATTGATTACTTTTTGACCCGCATTATGCAAATATATTTTTATCTTCCGAAGAAAGTTATCTGCATATTGAATATCTCGTTCTCTTAAAATCTCGTACGTATATTCAATCATTTCCATCAGTTCATTCTGCTTATTACCTGCAATTAAAAACTGCCAAAAAGCATAAAAACTTCGCCCTTGATCGGAATCTTTTAGTTGTTCGGTAGCATCTAAAGTGTAGCCTAATATTTGTCCACGATGAATGCCTTGCTTGGTTTGTTGGCGATAAATATTTAAACTGATGTCTTTGAAATTATGCTCCACTTCTTTAAAATCAGAGAGCAAATCTCTAGCCGTTTTAGTAACATTATAAAAACGCTCTTTTATTTGCGTATCATTATAGGTAGGCACTACGCCTGCTTTTTTAATGGCATTGATCTGTTTAGTCAAGGCTTTCTTTTGACGTTCTAGTTCTTTTATTTTTCGCTTAGGATCAGCGGAGGTATTGTCAATTAATTCTTTGAGTTGGCGATAGATGGACAAGAAGCGAGATTCTGTACCAACAAACTCCCTTCTTTGCAAGTTCTCCATCCATTGAAAGGCCTTTTCTGTATGGGTAGTTAATTCCACGGTGGGTTCGCCTTGTTCGTCGGGGTATCTTTTTAGATAGCGATTATCTTCATTACACCAAGTATCCAATAATTTTCTAGCAATAGCTAAAGAATCTTTCTCTTCTATATCTGCAAAGGCGCTGTCTTCCAAGACCTCAATATACTCTGCCAACTGCGTAACTAGCTCATAGGCTGGCAGGGTAATTTGATTCTTTTCTTTAAACGAGATATATAAAAAGCTGATAATGAGTGGCGCCCGCTTAGATCGCAACAGTTTTATAGTAGGAGAAAAAGCTAATAAATGCTTTATTTCGTCATGCTTCATGGAAACAGTAATGGTAGTTAATTCTCAAAGTGGTATAAAGATAAAAAAATTACCTCATTTTCAACACCTTTAACTTTCCCCTAAGAGTTTAATATGTTACTAAGTATCATACTACTGGACATTTCAAAGAACAGAGAAGCGAGAGTAGAGAATAGAGACAGATTACGTTTAAAAAAGGACGAAATTTCGTCGTTCTCTGATCGAAATACGTCTCTACTCTCTCTTCTCTGCTCTCTGTTCTAAAC
>CAKZUM010000031.1 GCA_937921525.1 uncultured Saprospiraceae bacterium | reverse complement strand
ACGATTTAAAATGAAGATTTTTTGCTTTAGACAACTTGAAAAAATGAGATTTTATCTGGTATAAATGAACATTTTTTCAGGGCAGTATAAAGGAAAAAAGACCATTTTAAATGTAAAAGTTATTTGTGCGTCGTTCCTTAGCATCTTAAAAAATCACTATTTTATTCCATCAACCCTTCATACAAAGACATCAATTGCCCACTCAACTCCTTCCGATCAAAAGTTTTCAAAGCATAAGCCTTGCCTTTTTCAATCATCTTATCTCGATGTGCGGAATCATTCAAGACGGTAGAAATACCAGCCGCAATCTCCCCTACCTCCAATGGATTTATTAAAATGGAAGAATCCCCAGCCGCCTCAGGCATCGCAGAAGTTGCCGAACAAACCACGGGTACGCCACTCAATAAAGCTTCTACAATAGGTAATCCAAACCCTTCGTAAAAGGATGGAAAAACGAAGACACTAGCTTGACGATATATTGCTTGTAGCTGAGTGCTTTGGGTAATATCTGTCAGACAATATAGGGGTATTTGGTAAGTGCTTGCATATTCTTGGAGCATTTTTTTATAAACGTCTCCCTTTCCCACCAATACTATTGGGATTTGGTGTGCTTTAGGTAGAATGCGCCATGCTTTTAAAATACTTAATTGGTTTTTTCGCTCTTGAAAAGTGCCGACAGATAGAATATAGCTAGTAGGTAAGTTAGGTATCGTTATGTCGGGTAAAGCGTCAGATGCTGCTTGATAATAACAATCTTCTACTGCCTGATAAATTACTTTAATCTTAGTAGGTTCAATTCCATAAAACTTAATAATATCTTTTTTGGTATGTTCACTAATAGCCAATACTTGATCCGCAGTTTGACAACTGTTCACTACTTTTTGGCGATAAATCGTTTTATCTGCCCATTTATAAGTTTTAGGTAATACCTCAAATATTAGATCATGGATAGTTACAACTGTCTTTGTTTTGCCTTTATTAGAAAAAGGAAGTTCATTACTTAGTCCATGATAAATTTGTAAACCATTTCGATCCCAATCTTTTGATATAGACCAGCTACGCCAAACGGCACTTACTCCTTTTTCTTTAGTATGTGTATGAAAGCTCTCTGTATTAAAATATTGATTGGTTATCGTTGGACTATATAAATGATAAGCGTGGTGAGGATAATATTGTGATAAGTTACGTACTAGCGTACGGCTATAGTTACCGAGTCCTGTTGCATTATTAAAAAGTCTTTTTGCATCAAAACCTATTTTCATGGAGGGAAATAGTTAAGGTTAGACGGATTAATATTTCATAGAAGCAGTTGACGATTTTACCACATAGAGACATAGGTCACATAGTAACCTGTCATACTATGTGACCTATGTACCTATGTGGTAAAAATAAAATAATAAAACTATATCGTAGAAAATATTAACATCTCACTTCCGCTTTTTAGGCTGATTCCATTCCTCCTTCATCGCAAAATCAACGATATTTCGCATAGCTCTGACAATCGAAGAAAAGACTACATAACTAATGACAATAACGATATACATCCATCTAAATGATCCCATATCATTGATACTGACACCTGAAATAAGCCAAGCTAATACGCCCAAAGATACAATAGTCATTGCAAAGGCAATCATGGATTGATTCCAAAATTTAGTAGCCTCTTTAGCGTTTAAACTAAATAAGCAATTAGCAACTGTAAAAAATAAACCAAATGTGGCGGATAGCACCCAAATTTTTTCTGGATTCTCCGCGGTTATATTCAATAATTGCAAGAACTTAGCAATTGTCATTACGATTAGAGCTAATGCTACGACTATGCCTGCCTGCTTATAAGGCGTGAAGGTTTTTAGATCAAACATATATTGGGTTGTTTGGTAGATTACGCAAATTAAAGTCAAATCTAAAATTTAATCCTTAATTCGAATAAATTGTATTTTACATCTTTATCTTAGAAGTTACATAGAAGTTGTTTAAGAATGTAGATTGAAATTAGTTGTAAGTGCTTGATTGCTAGGACACAGTCTTTTTTATTTTTCGTAGCCTTAGCTACGGGAAATAAAAAAGGCGAAGTCATTAGCAATCAATGACTTGCAAATAAATCAATTATACATTTTTAAACAACTTCATAAACAACTTCAATAACATAAAGCCTATAATGTTTTCAAAACGACCACTTATTTTTGCACCTATGAAAGTTTATTATGTCTTACTATTTCTCATTAGTTCTCTATATGGCTTTAGCCAAGGAGAAGAAGCAACGTTACTAGGGCAATGGCAAGATAGTACTTTAGTCGGGTCTTTTGCGCATAAAAATGCCTATAATGAAATCTGGGGCTATGCTATTCCAGAGCATGAATATGCGATTATTGGCACAACAAAGGGAACGCATTTTATTGAAGTTACCAATCCTCAAGCCCCAGAAGAAGTTTTCTTTATACCTGGAAAAGATCAAGGAGGCATAATTATTCATCGGGATTATCACGATCATGAGGGGTACTTATATGCGGTAAGTGATGAAGGCAATAGTAGCTTACAAATTATTGATATGAATCAATTGCCAGATACAGTAACGGTCGTTTATGATTCAGATAGTTTGATAAAGCGATCTCATAATATTTTTATTGATACGACCAATGCCCTATTGTATTCCTTGTTAAGTAGAGGTGGTATTACCAATTTCTCTGCTATGACACTCTTCGATATTTCTGACCCTGTACAACCGAAGTATATTAATCAATACAATTCTTTTGGTACAACCCGAGCAAGTCAAGTACATGATGCCTACGTGAGAGACAATATTGCTTTTTTAAATTTAGGTCCTGATGGTTTAGCAATAGCAGATTTTAGTGATCCTATGAATCCCATCACGCTCAGTACCCTTACCGATTATCCTGATCGAGGATACAATCATTCTGGTTGGTTGTCTACAGATTGTACCAATTATTATATGGCAGATGAAAATCATGGCTTTGATTTAAAAGCCATTGAAGTAGAAAACTTATGTGAGTTAGAAATAGGTACTTCTTTTAATGCAGAGGTATCTTCTAGTACAAGTATTCCCCATAATCAAGTAGTGGCTTGTGATTATCTGTACACTTCCTATTACTACGACGGTTTGAGGGTTTATGATATTTCTGATCCAAGTAATCCCACACTCAGTTTATTTTATGATACCTATCCGCAAGCAGATAGTACACAATTTAGAGGAGCTTGGGGCGTCTATCCTTTTTTACCTTCGGGTACTATTCTATTATCGGATATGCAAACGGGTTTGTATGTTTTTGAAGGGATGGGGGATGATTGTTTTAATCAAGCCCCTCCTGCGTGCGCTATGCAAAACTGCTTGTCCACGGCTACGGAAAATTTGGAGAACATAGGACAAATTGAGCTTTATCCAAATCCAATAGTTCGTACCTTTTCTATACAATTGAATATAGAAAAAGTAGTCCCTAATATGACGCTTTCTTTAAATAGTTTATCAGGAGGTGTTTTACAACAATGGGAAGTAGAAAGGTTGACAAGTGGAGCACATCAATTATCATTTACTTTACAAGACAACATAGCAAATGGTTTTTACTTTTTATCTTTACGCACTGAAGAAGGGGTTCGTACATTTCCATTGGTAGTAAATAAAAAGTGATAATGATTGACCCTTAGAAATGGTTCAATAATAAATGTACATTCTTCTACTTGTTATTTTTCCTTTTGGCATCCCGTCCGCAAGCGGTTCACAAAAGATAAAGATTCCCCGAATCTTTCCCTTTTGCTCATGTTGAAAAGCCTCGTCGATGCT
>CAKZUM010000030.1 GCA_937921525.1 uncultured Saprospiraceae bacterium | reverse complement strand
CTTCATCCAAATTTTGGCATTTGGTTAGCTGAAAAATGGATTGCAAAAAGCAAAGGTAAAAAACCAGCACCACCTACTTTCCGATCCATTGACAAAGAATGGATTTATCAATATGCTAATCGAAAATCTACTCAGATTACTGCAGACTATTTTATTTTTGGACATCGACATTTACCTATTAATGCGATCATGGAAAATGGAAGTAGTCGTTATATCAATTTAGGGGATTGGCTATTTCACAATTCTTATGTAGCATTTGATGGAACAACTATCAAGCATTGTTTTTTTGAAAGTACACGAGAGGTGGTGTATGGAGAGGCGGAGATTTTTTCATAGAAAAAGATAATTATTCAACTCCGCATTGGCTATCGCCGATGAAAAAAATGAACGCAGAGACACAGAGTTGCAGAGCATATTTGACTCTGTTAAAACTCCTAGATTTTTCAAAACTATCAATTGCTTTAGCCGATGTTCAACAGTTGCTACATACTATAAAAAAACTATGAAAATTACTAAATTATTGCTTGGAGGTATACTACTTTTAGGGGCCTGCAAAAGTATGGATTGTGGTTGTCCGATGGCACAAGAATCTATTACGCCTGTACAAAAAAAAATAGTCCACAGTAATACTATGGACTATTCTTTTTTAGATAAATCTAAATTTAATTCAATCGAATCTCATCATCATTCCGATCAAAAAATTTGTATTGATTAACCGCAAAGTCATCATCAGATGTTATTCTAATCCATTTGTAATATTGTCGATACCATTTTACTACCTGACTAGACAACAAACCCTGCTTCAGATAAGCGGCGATAAAAGGATGAACTTTTAAGAATATCTTTGATTTTGGTCTAGATCTAATGATGAATTCTAAGTCTCGATTAATATCATCCGTCAATAAAATCGTTGCATTTACTTTTCCTGCACCGTTACAACTTGGACATATTTCCGCCGTATTGATCTTCACCTCTGGTCGTACTCTTTGGCGAGTAATCTGCATCAGCCCAAACTTTGATAAGGGCAATATTGTATGTTGCGCCCTATCTTTGCGCATCGCAGAACGCATCGTAGACAGTAATTGTTTTCGGTGGTCTGCATTTCTCATATCAATAAAATCAATGATAATCAAACCACCAATATCTCTTAATCGCATTTGTCTAGCGATCTCCTCTGCTGCTTCTATGTTCACTCGTAACACCGCCTGTTCTTGATTGGTACTTGGTGTCTTTGGCCCACTATTAACATCAATGACGTGCATAGCCTCTGTGTGCTCAATGACTAAATAAGCACCACTATTCATCGTAGCAGTTTTTCCAAAAGAAGACTTAATCTGCCGCGTTACACCATGTACATCAAAAATAGGTTTGCCCCCACTATGAAGATTAACAATCTTGACCTTCTCCGGTGCGAAGGATTTCATGTAGGTTTTAATATTCGAAAAAAGCTCTCTATCATTGACAACTATCTTGTTGAAAGAGTCACTCAGAACGTCTCTTAAAATACTAGAGGCCTTATCTAATTCACTCAACAATTTTACAGGAGCTGTTTCTTTTTGCATTTGGTAAAAAATGTCTTCCCATTTTTTCACCATCAAATTTAACTCCTCATGCAAATCTGCTACACTCTTACCTTCCGCAGCAGTTCTAATAATCAAACCAAAATTCTTAGGCTTGATACTTTCAGCAAGACGTTGTAGTCTGATTCGTTCTTCTGAATTAGAGACTTTTTTAGAAACTGCCACAACATTAGAAAAAGGAGTCATTACCAAAAATCGACCAGGAATCGTGATTTCACAACTCAGTCTTGGTCCTTTTGTAGAGATTGGCTCTTTAAGAATCTGTACTAATATTACTTGTCGTTTTCTTAATACTTGATCGATCTTACCAGTCTTAACTATTTCTGGTTCAAAAGTAAAGTTATCAAGCATCGGCGAGGATAGAGAATTAGACGTAGCTTCATCTGTATATTTAATAAGAGAAGTGAGCTTCGGTCCTAAATCTGTATAATGCAGAAAAGCATCTTTTTTGTGGCCTATATCCACAAAGGCGGCATTTAGTCCAGGCATTAATTTTCTTACCCTGCCTATAAAAATGTCGCCAACTGTAAAATTATTATTCGTTTTCTGAAAATGTAATTCTACCAGTTTTGAGTTCTCCAAAAGGGCAATTTCTACCTCTTTTGCAGTACCATTAATTATTAAGTCTTTTTCCACAGTACATGTAATTTTTACTGTACTTGGTAATCTGTTTGACTAGCGCTCCTCTATATGAAATTATATCGGGCGAATAGGCTTTTAGCGATAAAGCTAAAAACGCACTATTATTACAAGAATACAAGATTTGCTAAATAGGGCAGTACCACTTTTGTAGCAGAGCAAAATAGGTTTTGTACATTAGTTTAGAATAACTTTTACTGATAGCTATTAACAAAACTAATTTTCTAAAGTCTATTTTTTGTGCCCCTAATTGTTGAATTGGAACTTGGAAAGAATAGAAATCTGATTTTTAAAAAAAATCACACGAGACTTCTTTTGTAAAATGAGCATCTTTTGATGCATATTCATAGTTAATGCTTCCTTAAGATTAGAATGTAGGAGGCAAACCAAGAGTTGGAGTAGTTTCTTTGGAGTAGGATTATATTTTTTAATTCCCATGAAAATGGGTGCTCCTAAAATGATGTGCTGAGTGCCCAATATATTTTTATCAAATACATTCAATACACTGCAACTAATCTTAAATACAAGATTAACAAAATGTATAGGAGTAATGGTTTTATTTCACATCAATTATTACTCCAAGTTCTTATAACGACAATAACTGAAATTATAATGATCACAATCAAAATAATTTTTTTCTAGAAGCAAAATGAAGCGTTACTAAAAACAGATTCGTCCTCTAACATAACAGCTAGACGACGATTCTATTTTTAATATTTTCTTCAAATCCTGATTTGTAAAAAATCAGATAGACAACCAAATAAGGATTTATATTTTATCGGTTCTTCTTCTTATGTCTGTTTTTGCGAAGGCGTTTTTTACGCTTATGTGTCGCAATCTTATGTCTTTTTCTTTTTTTACCGCAAGGCATATTTTAAACTTTATGTATATTAAATAGCTTTGGAATATTTTTTCCAAAACAAAAATTATTTCCTTTTCAACCGAAATTAGGCATCAGTTATTTGCACTGTTTCTGATAAGACGCTGCTTGAACCACATCTCCTAAACCTTCATAAGCTTTTGCTAATAAACAATAAGCTGATGTGTTTTCAGGAACGATATTGATGACTCTTGTCAATCGATCAATTGCCTTTTCATACTGGCCTGTTCTGAGCCCCAATCTACCCAAATTGAATAAAACTAATGGATCATTTGGATATTGCTTATCGTAATCTAGCAACATCAAAATACCTTTCATTGCATTCTCTTTAGGTGGTCGTTCCACATAGCACAAGGCTAGGTTCACTTTCGATTGCATATCTTTAGGATCTAAAGAGATCGCATTTTCAAAAGCTGAAACGGCTTTATCCATCGAATAATCTTTCACCTTTTCCGCAAACTTTCCATTAAAAGTGGCCGCAAAAGAAGTGCCTGTTATAGACCAAGCATTAACTGTATTATCAATTAACGCAACTTGTTCTGCATAAAACCCTGCAATATGAGGCTGCCCATACTCGTACCACTTACCCGAAAGTTGTTTAAACAACTCTACTTTTGTCGTATCTTCAGTGGCTGTTTCAATCTCTTTTTCCAAAGCGATCAACAGCGCTGCTTGATTCGGGGATAGTGTACTTTGAACATCTCTAATCAAATTAGAAATGTCTGTATTTTGAGTAGATAAAGCTCTATTTCTTTCAATAGAGTTGAACTTTCTAGGTTTAGTATCGAGACCGAAGTACAAAATGCTAAACAGTACTAAGCCCATTATTGTTAGAATGGATGGTAACTTTGGCATTTTATTAACTTTTTTCAGAAAGAGTGCGCAAAGATACAAAAATTTATGTTAAATTGCCTGTATACTGTGTGTTTAAGCAAAATAAAGAAAGTCTCTTGAAACACCTTTTACATACGTCCACTCTCATCTGATGAATCAGGCAAAGCAGATACATTGCCTTTTACATGCTCAACAAAAATTTTGGCAGGCTTAAATGCAGGAATATAATGTTCTGGTATCTCAATAGCTACGTTCTTTTTAATGTGGCGTCCAATTTTTCTAGCTCTTTTCTTTACTACAAAAGAACCAAATCCTCTTATGTACACATTTTCTCCTTCAGACAAAGAAACTTTTACTTCTTTGAAGAAGGATTCTAAAGTGACCAATACATCCACTTTCGCGATTCCTGTTTTTTCTGAAATGGCAGCGACTAAATCTGCTTTTCTCATATTATGGACTGGTTTATAATAAGTTATAAATATTAATATACTTCATTAGAAAGCGGCAAATTTCGTTTAAATTTTCTTTAATTGAAAGAAAATCTACTGTTTTTTTGCCTAAAAAAGGAAATCAATTACTAGAATTAGCTTTTATTGCTGTTTGATTATCAACTTTTTATAAGTTTATAAAATCTTTCTTTATCAATTATAGCCTTCTTTCTATTTTAAATTATTAGATTTCCAATAATTTCCATACGGAGCATTTTACTCCTTGTTACTTTTTATATCATTGCTTTACTTAACTTTGTGGATTATGGCTAATTTTTTGAATAAATAAAGATTATATATAATGTTTTGTCTTTATTTGTGGGAAAGATTACTTTTTAAGCATACCAAACAAGAACGCGTTTATATCTCAGTCAAAACTCTACAGAATCGTTTTACTATTCTGTATTCTTCTAATTAATAGACTTATTCATCAATTGATGAAGTTTAGTTCATACTACTGGACATTTCAAAGAACAGAGAAGCGAGAGTAGAGAATAGAGACAGATTACGTTTAAAAAAGGACGAAATTTCGTCGTTCTCTGATCGAAATACGTCTCTACTCTCTCTTCTCTGCTCTCTGTTCTAAACAA
>CAKZUM010000029.1 GCA_937921525.1 uncultured Saprospiraceae bacterium | reverse complement strand
CAATTTCTGCTTGGTACCCATTGCTGATACTCTTATCTCTGAAATTTTGAATGATCGCTTTTTGAGGATCACTATCAAAGTCTGGGAAGATTTGATTTTGAAAATCTGTCCGATAATAATCTAAACTTAAGACTCCATTTATAGCAGTACCTACTATCTTATGTGTAAAATTAAGTCCATAATTAAGTGCCTTTTCTGGTGCTAAATCATCTGCTATTACGATGTCTCTAGAACTAACTAGCAAGCCGATATTTTCACTAAATAAATTAACTGTACGCCAGCCTGTTCCTATGTTAGCCCTAACAACTGTCTCTGGAGAAAACGAATATTTTAGTAATGCCCTCGGAGTCAGATGGAAACCAAATTGATTATGATGATCTCCTCTTATACCTGTCATCCAAGTTAGCTTATCCTCCAATAAATAAAGCGTATTCTCTGCAAAGAAACCCGGTATTTTTTCTTTTAATTGATATTGTCCTGCATAGGTTCGAGATAGAATATCGGTTGTAAATGCTATATCTTCCGTTAAATTGGAATACCGATAACTAAACCCTGTTTTTAATACATGCTTCTCTTGATAGGTATATTCATACTGAAGATTTCCATATAAATATGCTTGATTCGCATCATACTTTGTTAAACCAAAATAAGCATTTTGACTTTGTTGAAAACCAGAAAAAAATACCATTAAATTATGAACATCATCCCAGCGATAACCTGTTTTAACAGACAGTTCAGGTTGATTGTAATTTACCGTTTGCCCATAGACAGCATTACTTCCTTGATCTTGAGAAGGGTTAAAATTGGTTTGTCCGCCGATACGTTCTTCGTTTAATAAGCGAATATTAATTTGACTATTCCACCCCCATTCACTTGCATTTCCATACGTCCATTTATTACTAAAAACATATCGAGTTAATATGGGAAGATCAAGAAAAGTATCTTTATCGCCATCTACTTTTTTGGCTGGCTGTACCGTTCCAAAAGAGGCCAAGCTGTTCCAATCCCCTTTTTTAAAAGCATAGTTGATATTAAAATGCTTCTCCATAAAGCTATTGAGATAACCATTGACTAGTAACTTATCAGTAGAACTTGGATTCTTGGTTTGGACATTTATTTGACCACTAATGCTTTCAAATCCTTGCAAGACACTATTAGCACCTTTGGCAATAAATATATTATCTACTAAGGTCCCAGGAATACTACTGATTCCATAAGTAGAGGATAAACCTCTGATTAAAGGAAACCCGTCTAAGAGTACTTGATTGTACACACCTGATAGACCCAGAATCCGTAATTCTTTTGCATTGGTTACTACATTGGTGGTGTGTGGCTGCACACTTGATTGCCCACCGAAGCAGCCCGCCAAATCACAGCAAGCCGCTTGTTTCAAACTGGTTTGCGTAATCTGCTCAGTTTTAATCGCCTTAATATTGGAAATAATTATTGCATCTTGTTGACCAGAGATGGTCACTTCTTCGAGTGTATTAGCAGCGTTTAATTGGAAAGTAATTGTTGTTGCATCTGTTACGTCAATAGTATCAGGTGCAATCCCTACATAGCTGGCAATCAGCAAATTTGATGATTGTCCTGCTTTAGATATTTCAAAAAATCCGTCTAAATCAGTAGTTGTTCCGATAGTTGTTCCTGACCAGTAAACGGTTGCTCCAATTAGTAATTCCTTTTCTCCATTCATTACCTTGCCTGTAATACTTTGAGCAGCGAGCATCAAAGATAGGCAACAGCTAATGATGGTTAGTAGGTATTTCATTGGAGTTTTAAATTTATAACTTCACCTTATAGGGGCGAGCGGTCTGATTACTACAACCTGGAGTCGCTTCAACAGCTGTATAAATCGCCTTCTCGGAAGCCACAGAAGGATTAAAGGTAACAGAGAAAGTAGTAGTAGCCCCCTTCTTGACTGTTTCACAAGTTTTTACTCCAATTACACTGCCAACATTGTTGAGAATGGCTTTTATATCTCTAGAACAGCCAACGCCCTTTACTTTCACTTTGATTGTTTTGTCCTCTTCTATAACTGTTTGGTTTTCTGTTGTTACCGCACTTGTTTGTGCAAAACTAGCAGTTACAGATATACAGAATAGACCGAAGAGTATAAATAAGCATTTTATAGCACGCATATTATCAGAATTTAATGATTTATCTTTAAACGTAAAAAAGAAGAATGTAGTTCATAAATATAAGGGTATTTGGACTCTGATGCTTCCCAACTTTGTTATAAACCTAATTTTTAAGATTTTATTAATAAAGAGGACATTTTTAGAATAGAGAGCAGACTAGCCCGATTGCCGTCAGGTGGGCGGGGAAGCGAGAACAGAGATATATTTCATTTAAAAAACTTTGAAATTTCGTCATTTTTTAAACGAAACCTGTCTCTGCTCTCTGCTCTCTAATAAACTGATTTAATTCCTAAACACTGCCGCTTTTTCTATAAATGCCACTCCCTTAGTATCTGCTTTGGTACATAAACTAACCACTACGTAAATCACAAAAGAACTAGTCATTCCAATCATCGCCTGATAGGTAGAGGCAATTTCCCAAGGTACACTAATGCCTATGTCGAAAGCTGCTAAGAGGTTATAAGTAGAAAAAAATATACCAAATAGCATAGATGCCATCGCCCCAGCAGCCGTTCCTCTTTTCCATAGAAAGCCCAATAGTAGAGGCACAAACGCACCAGTTGCTAAAAAGTCAGAGCCAATCCAAGAAACTGTCAAAATCGCATCAATTTTAAGTCCTATAAATAAACTCAAAAAGGCAACCACCAAAGTAGCCAGTCTACCAACTCGTACCAATTGAAGTTCTGTAGCCTCTGGTCGCAAGGGTTGGTAAATATCTACTGTTAAAACTAAGGCTCCAGTATTGACCATAGAATCCATCGTAGACATGATCGCAGAGCAAATGCCCACAAATATGAGGGCAGCTAAAAGCGGTGGCATCTCTTGAAATATAATAGCAGAGGCAATGCCTCCTTCTGGGACTGCATCATACATTCCTCTACTCAGCATTCCCGTAAATGTGACTAGTAGATATAATGGTAAGAAAGCAAGAAAACTCATAACCATCATCTTCTTAGCGTCTACAGGATTTCGAGTAGCAGATATTCTTTGCCATACATTCGCCTGTATCATCCACGCTGCTCCGAAAGTAATAATATAGGCCATGTTATCGGATAGCTTATGGGTAAAATCAAAGAAGTGATCTAATTGATTTTCTGCAACGGTGGCTTGAAGTCCAGCCAATCCATTCGCCCCATTATATGCAAAAATGAAAAGCGTAATGGCTGCTATCAGTAGAAAGACAAACTGAAGAATATCCGTTATAACAACGCCTTTGAAGCCGCCAAAAAAGGAATAACTAACCACTATTATAGTCCCAATTATTGCGGCTAATTCATAACTAATATCGAAGAAGGTACTGAAAAATTTTCCTATGACAATCACTTGTACCGCACTCCCAATCACCATAAAAATTAGAATCAAAATCGACAGTAATATGGCCGTATTCGCACTATATCGTTCTGCCATCAATTGGGGTTGACTGATCGTGCCTACTTTACGAATGCCTTTAGCAAATAAATACATTAAAAAAGTAGAAAACAGCACAGGCATCCCATAAATCCAAAAAGAACTAATTCCATGCGTAAAGGCTTGGTCTATTAAATCTACTGCTGATCCGCCGCCCCACCAAGAAGCAATGAAGGTGATAGATAGTGCCCAGAAAGGCAGTGACCTACCTGCTAAAAAGTAGTCTTCACTATCTTTATTATTTCGGTTTTTTAGTACTAAAAATAGAATACTTATGAAATATAAGAATAGGAAAAGGGCGGATAATAATTGTCTTTCGTTGAGTGATTCTAACATAGTTTACAAGGTGTGAAATTGTTTGAAAACCACTTTTTTATCCCATTCGTAATAGGATCATTATAGGATTGTTTCGTGGTAGCTGACTGCAAGTTACGAAAGTATAATAGATTCGCTAGAAGTCTATAATTAAAAACCACAAAAGAGATAAAAGCACACAAAAAGGATGTAATCTTTCAGAAATCTATTTGTTGTTCTAGCAATTTTCAATACCTTCACTTTTTTGAAAAATATAAACTATGAAAAAAATCATTTGCCTTTTATTGATTGGAACCCTATTTTCCTGCTCCCAAGAAAATCCAAGCATACAATCTGAAATAGCGACATTAAAAGAGAAGTTAGCAGCTACAGAAAAAATAGTAGCAACAAATAAAACAGCAGAAACTGCTTTTATTCATACCGTCTATTTTTGGTTTAAAGATGGCGTAACGGATGAACAAAAGGAAGATTTTAAAAAAAATGGTTTAGCTGCATTAGCTAAAGCACCAACCATTCATAACGTTTTTTATGGTCCACCTGCAGGAACGCCTAGAGAGGTTGTTGATAATTCCTACGACTTTGCGTGGATTTGTCATTTTAAAGATGCTGCTGCCCAAGATGCCTATCAAGTAGAACCAATTCATTTAAAATTTATAGAGGACTATAAAGACTTATGGGAAAGAGTGCAGGTGTATGATAATCTGGTGGAGAGATAAAATAAAATAAACTTCAACTTCAAGCTCAACTTCAACTTCAAAGCTAGATGTTGACCTCAACTAAATAAAGAAAATTTCTAATTTTGAAGTTGAGATTGAAGTTGAGATTGAAGTTGAGATTGAAGTTTACTCCAACGCTTTTGCTATAGCTTCATTAGCTACTCCTTCCATTAATCTATAGGCATATAAAGTTGGATGTACACCGTCCTCTGCCAATTTAGGATCTAAGCCTCCTTTTTCATTGGTGAGTTTGGAATGATAATCCAGATACACCCAATTATTTTGTTGAGCAAAAGCTTTCAATCTACCGTTTAACTGTTTGATTTTTACAGAGGGATCACCGAGTTCTTTTCTCCATATAAACTCATCAGCAGGCAATACAGAAGAAAGGATTGGAATAATATCATTTGCTTCAGCTAATTGCGCCATGGATATGATATTACTGAAAGTAAAGTCTACATTATACGGGCCTGTATTCTCCGCAATGTCATTTGTTCCTGCATTAATCACAACGGCCTCTGGACGTAAATTAATCACATCATCTCTAAAGCGTAATAGCATTTGTTGGGATGTTTGACCACTGATCCCCCGACCTAAAAAATTATTGTCTATAAAAAAACGGTTGTCTGCACTTACCCAACCTTCCACAATACTGTTTCCCATAAAAATTACCTTTTTTCGACTGCCCATTATTCCTTTATTACTTGGCGCATATTTTGCTAAGTTAGCAAAATCGTAGGTAGAACGGATGGCTTCTCTAATCTGAAATTCTGAAAGTGTTTTCCCTTCGTAGGTAAAAGTTTTATCTGCCTCTTT
>CAKZUM010000028.1 GCA_937921525.1 uncultured Saprospiraceae bacterium | reverse complement strand
GGTAGCTTGACAACATTAAATTAACAAAATAGATTTGGATTTTACCACATAGGTACATAGGTCACATAGTTAGGCAGGCTATGTGACCTATGTATCTATGTGGTAAAAAATAGTGGCCTAATTTTGTTCGAGTACTCAATTTTTATAAAGCATACAATTTCACAAAATCCATCAAAGCTTCTTTATCAACTACATGTTTGCCTTTAAAAGAAAAAGAAGTGACGTCTAATTGTTTCTCAGCGATTACTTCAAGGCCCTTTTGTCGACGTTTCTCCGTTACTAAAGGATCTTCTGTTCCATAAACAAAGAATAGTTTTTTATCTTTCCAGTAATTTTCTTTTTCGTGGTACGGAATATCTTCTGGAAAAGAACCCGCCCATAAAATCAAATTATTAAAAGCAGGAAATTTAGCCAATGCCCAACGAACTACAGTTGCAGAGCCTTGTGAAAAACCTAGAAAAGTAATATCCACATCCGCAGCTAATTGTGGTACAAAAGTGTCATATAATTTTTGTAAATAGTTAGAATAATCCGCAATCTCATCTAGCCGATCTCCACTAGTCATCCAAGAGGCGACTACCTTTCCTGTAAATTGTCCCCAATAGAATTTGGATAAGGCTTCAGGGGCAATGATTAAGGTTTCCCCATCATCAAGGCCTTCAAATCGGTGAATAAAAGTACTAGCTAATTGACCGTATCCGTGCGCTACAATCCATAAGCGTTTGATATGTTTGCCTGGTGTGCCGAGTGTATAGTAATGCGCCGTTCTAGTAACGGGTAGTTTGTGATGTTCCACCATTTATTTACATTCATTAGAAGTCAGAGGTCAGAACGCTTCGCTGTCAGAAGTCAGATTTATGACGTAGACCACACAGTATAGTCAACATCATAAATCTGACAGCGTAGCAATCTGACTTCTGACCTCTGACTTCTCATTTTAATAGACCGCCGTTTCCAAAATATGCTGATAATATTCTTCATACTGCGGCAATATATGTTTTATATCAAATCGCTGTGCCTGTGCCAAAGCATTGGCTCTAAAACGTTGTAAAACTTCTTCATCTGATAGAATCGAAATGGCATATTTTGCCATAGATTCTACATCACCAATATCACTCAAATAACCTGTTTCTCCATGAATATTTACCTCTGGTATTCCACCTACATTAGAAGAAATAACAGGTACTTCACAAGCCATTGCTTCCAGTGCAGCTAAGCCAAAACTTTCATTTCCTGAGGGTAAAATAAATAAGTCAGAAATCGCTAACAACTCTTCTATTGCATCTTGTTTGCCTAAAAAACGAATCTCATGACAAAGCCCAATTTCTCGGCACAATTCTTCTAAATTTTGACGCTCAGGTCCATCCCCTACTAGCAATAATTTACTGGGTATTTTTTCATAAACTTTCTTAAAGACATGAATCACATCTTCTACTCTTTTGACTTTTCTAAAGTTAGAAACATGTGCTAAAATTCGTTCTCCATTAGGCGCAATCATCTTCTTAAAGTGATCCTTGTCTTCTCTTTTAAAACGATTAAAATCTATAAAATTATAGATGACTTTTATCTCTTTTTTAATATCAAATAGGGATTCGGTCTCTTTTCGCAAGTAATCTGACACCGCCGTTACGCCGTCTGATTTATTAATAGAAAAAGAAACGACTGGCGCAAATGTTCGGTGTTTACCGACTAAGGTAATATCTGTACCATGGAGTGTCGTAATTACTGGAACATAGCGTCCTTCTGATAACAGTATTTTCTTTGCCATATAGGCGACTGCTGCATGAGGAATGGCATAGTGGACATGCAGTATATCCAAATTAGCATATTTAACTACATCTACCATCTTGCTCGCCAATGCGGTATCATAGGGGGGATATTCAAAAAGGGGATAATCCGCTTCTCCTACTTCATGGAAAAAAACATTCTCATTGAAAGGAGACAATCGAACAGGTCGCTTATAAGTGATAAAATGAACTTGATGCCCTCTCTTGGCCAGACCCAAGCCAACTTCTGTAGCAACTACGCCACTACCACCGTAGGTGGGATAACAAACTATACCTATCTTCATTGATAATTTTCTATTCTTTTTTTTATTTCAAACTACGAAATTGTTTAAATCATCACGCCTACCACATAGTTTCAGACTCTAAATTAGATGCTAAAATAACGTCTAGGAAAGCTAAATGTTTGAAGTTGTTTAAAAATGTATTACTGCATTCCTAAACAACTTCTATCTGGCTTCGACAATTACCACACTCCATAAGAGAAAAATTTATTTATTTTTATTAGCTACTACTAAAGTGAAAACTATCGGCGCAAAGATCAATACCAACATAGCTAGAAAAAACCAAGCTCCTAGTCCACTCATATCCCCTTTTGCTGTTTGAATAATTCCCCAACTGATCAAAAGAAAAAGCACTGTCATACCTGCATTCAATAAATGGATTAATTGACGCCCTATTAAAAATTGTTGCTTGGCATTTGCAGGGGTTACTTTGACTGGATAGTTATATTGATCGGCGGAGAGACTAGCAATAAATTTCATAAAAAAATACATAACGATAGCAAGCCCAACTAGTATCCAAATTGTTTCTTTACTACCGTAGCTATCAGGCGTACCCTTTATATCAAAGTGTATAGGGATTCGATCAGGAAGTTGATTATAATGATAGGCAACTAATAGCACATGAGCGACTACTCCTAGTATTGTCAACCTGTTTAACTGCTTTTCAGATTTGCTAAGGGGTAGCTTGTTAAAATCAGCTTTTGGCTTCATCTATCGTTATTTAATTTAAGCTGCAATCTCCAATTCCTCTTTATGCGCTTCTAATACAGGAATAATAAAAGCAATCAAATCTCTTAATTCCATATCTAAAAGAGCTGCCCCTTTTAAGACCTCCTCTCTGTCAACTTTAGCAGCAAAAGTTTTGGTTTTAAATTTTTTCATCACCGATTTCACTTTCATCCCTTCTATTTTTGTAGGACGAATCAAGGCTGCCGCAATAATAAAACCTGTCAACTCATCTGCTGCTACGATACATTTATCTAATAAAGAATTTCTGGGTACATTCCATTTAGTATAATGCCCAGCGATGGCATGGGCAAGTTCTCCCTCTCCCATGTCTTCTAGTTTTTTAACAATAATATTGGGGTGTTCCTCAGGGTACATTTCATAATCCGCATCATGCAATAATCCTACAACACCAAACTTTTCTTCATCCTCTCCAAAATGCTTGGCCAAAGCACGCATCACAATTTCTACACTTCGAGCATGGCGTAAAAGGGAAGCTGTTTTCGTATATTCTTCTAAGATAGCTTTTGCTGCTGATCGATCTATCATTTTTATAAACGTTATAGGGTTAAGATTCTATTGAGTAGGGGCCACTTTAACTTTAGAAAAAATCTGATTAAAATAGGCCATTCCTTGGTCAGAAATATTATTGGCAAAGACCTTCTTTCCATCTTTAAAGAAAACGAAGTGCCTACATTCTTTGTCAATGTGCATATCTGCTTCTATCAAAATTTCTCCATTTTTTTGAAAAATAATACGCCCCATTGTCGGACAAGTAAAATTGGGATTTGGCTGTGTTTTATCTACAAAGGTGATCACCCTTTGCACATTACCTTTGTCATTGACACTCATACTAAAATCCATATTGTAAAAAATCAGATCAATATAATCTGCTTGATCGTATAGGATTTGCATTTCCTCTAAGGTAATACTTGGCAACCCTGCCTGCGTGGTACTAGTGGCTGATTTGGAGGGTACTTCTTTAGAAGTAGGTGTTCCTTTTTTTGCTGTATCTCCGCAACTCGATAGTACTAATAAGAAACAACTCCATAAAATAATTCTCATATAATTCTGACTTTAGTGATGCTTTAATTAAAAGAATAGAGAGCAGAGAATAGAGAACAGAGACGTATTTCGTTTCGGAAATGAAAATTCATCTTTTTAACGGAATACGTCTCTACCCACAAGTCTCTACAACCAGTATGGTTTTATAGGTAAAAATATCAGAAAGAAACTAAAAAACATAATTCCCTCCAAAGCTTAAAAAGTAGCTCAATAAGGAATTGGTATTCGGATTAGCTGCTGTACTTTTAAAAAGTAGATTCATAGAACGATTATATCTAGCAAAAAAACCAACCTGCTCGTTCATGAAGAAAGTAACACCTACCAGCCAACTAAAGTCATTTTCTCTGAAAAAAGGCCCAGCCTCCTCCAAAGGAGAATTATCAAAACGGGTATTAAATAAACGACCGTAAGATAATCCTGCATTAAAGTGCATTTTATAGTAATCTTCGTTTTTATCCAACCAATCTTTATAATTAAAAATAATAGGTACTTCAATGTAATCTAAATGAATTTTCTGTTGTTGTATCCCTGAATTCGGAATTAATTCTGTCTGACTACCTCTTTGACTTAGAAGAATTTCTAAAATAAAGTCTGATTTTTCTGTCAAAACAGTATTTACTTTCAATCCAGCATTTAAGCCAAGTTTGTTAAATTTAGCAGAATTATCCCCATTAATTTGGGCAGCCGTTACGCCTAAGACTAAGCCTGCTTTGAATCGTTGCTGACCGTGTACGGCTAGAAATAAGGTACAATAGAGGGTAATTAACAAAAAATGCTTCATTTGTCTAAAAATTTATTTTTGCAGCCTTCCTAACATCATTCTAGCCTAAATTAAGTTAACTTTGGGCTATTATTTGTAGGTATAATAACTGCAAAATTGTTTAAGGAATGGTGAAATAATAAACTTACATTTTTCTACTTGTTATTTTTCCTTTCTACTTCGTTGAAAAGCCTCGTGATAGCTAGGCTATCCCTACGTTTTTCGCCTTGTAGAAAGAAAAAATAACGGCGCATAAAAACGCAATTTATTAATTCATCATTCCTAAGAATACCTTACTTCAACAATTTATCTCTCTTAGAATAGAAAATCTACTATGGCAAATAACAAATATATCTGTATTCATGGTCATTTCTACCAACCACCAAGAGAAAACGCTTGGCTAGAAACTATCGAAAAACAGGACTCTGCCTCTCCTTTCCATGATTGGAATGCACGCATCAACTTTGAATGCTATGCACCTAATACTGCCGCCCGTATTATTGAACAGGATGACAATATTATCAAAATAAATAATAACTACGCTCAAATTAGCTTCAATTTTGGGCCAACACTCCTCTCTTGGCTGAAGAAAGAAGATAGAGATACGCACCAAGCCATCCTAGATGCAGACAAAATAAGTGCACAACACTTCAGTGGACATGGTTCGGCTGTAGCCCAAGTATATAACCACATCATTATGCCATTGGCTAATGAACGAGATAAAGACACCCAAATTATTTGGGGTATTAAAGAATTCCAAAGTCAATTTAATAGACTTCCCAAAGGAATGTGGTTAGCAGAAACGGCTGCAGATACAGCTACTTTGGAAGCCTTAGTAAGACATGGTATAGAATATACTATCCTCGCTCCTAGGCAAGCGAAGTCTTTTAAAAAAATAACAGATAATGATTGGACTTCTTTGACCGATAGCGGTATTGATCCAAGAAGGCCCTATAGATGTTTTTTACCATCTGGAAACCATATTGATCTATTCTTTTATGATGGTAATGTAGCACAAGATGTCGCTTTTAGAGGCCTACTAAACAATGGTAGTCTGTTCTCTGAACGACTTTCTGGTATTTTTGATGAGGATGATCGACCACAACTCGTACATATTGCCACAGATGGAGAAAGCTATGGACATCACCATAAATATGGAGAGATGGCTTTGGCAGTTTGCTTAAATAATATTAAAGAAGAAGGCGTAGCCACGCTAACAAATTATGGAGAATATTTAGAGAAATTCCCTCCAGAATATGAAGTAAAAATTCATGAAAATAGTTCTTGGAGTTGTGTACATGGTGTAGAGCGTTGGCGTTCTAACTGCGGTTGTAATACCGGTGGTAATTCAGGTTGGAATCAGCATTGGAGAAAGCCATTGAGAGAATTATTAGATTGGTTAAGAGATGCTCTAATCCCTATTTATGAAAAAGAAGTAAGTCAATTTTTAATTGATCCTTGGGCCGCACGAAATAATTATATTGATGTGATTTTGAATAGAGATCAGGAACATGTGCAGTACTTCATTCAAGAAAATGCTAAATATCGTTTGCATGAAAAAGAAATAACGATCGTTTTGCGCCTAATGGAAATGCAGCGGAATGCACAATTAATGTATACAAGTTGTGCTTGGTTTTTTGACGAAATCTCTGGAATCGAAACCAATCAGGTCTTACAATATGCATTACGAGCAATCAATTATGCTAAACAAGTTGCAGGTATTGATTTACATCCAGAGTTTTTGAATAGGTTAAGACAAGCACCTAGTAATGTTTATGAGCATGGTGCGGTTAGCTATGAAAAAGAAATCCTACCTACTCAATTGACGCTAGAAAGAGTGGGTATGCACTACGCTATTGCCTCTCTATTTGAAGAAAACCCAGATGATCTGTCCTTGTTTAATTACGAAGCATCTGTAATTTCATTTGATAAAAACGTTGCCGGTAATTACCGTTTCATAACAGGTCAGGCTGTGGTACAATCAAAAATTACTTTATCCAAAAAACCGTTTAGCTTCGCAGTACTCTATTTAGGTCAGCAGAATATCATAGGAAATATTTCTACGGATTTATCGGAAGCACAATTTTTAGAAGCCCAAGCAGTATTAAAAGAAGAATTTTTGACAACGGATTTAGGGCGGGTGATTGGCTCAATGCAGTCTTATTTTAAATCTGATAAATTTTCAATTTGGCATTTATTTAGAGATGAAAAACGAAAGATATTAGAGCAGGTGACTGAAAAAAGTTTAGAACAAGTAGAGTATGGATTTAGAGAAATTTATGATGACAACTACCAGTTAATGGTCGGTATGTTGAAAAGTCAAATACCTATACCCAATGCCTATAAGAGTGCTATTCAGCATATTGTCAATACAGATTTGCATCGTTTCTTTGAGCAACATGTTTTAAAAATAAAAGACCTCAAGCGGCTGTCGGAAGAAATTGCTACTTGGAATTTGACCATTACAGATCCACAAACACTCAAGTTTGCAGCAGGAGAAAGAATTTTTTATGAAATAAGAAAGATCAATCACATGGTCTTACCTACTGATCAAATACAAATATTGGTAGATATTATAAAAATATTCAATGATTTAGATTTAGAATTAGGTATTTGGAAAAGCCAAAATCATTATTTTTCCCTGCTAGAAGATTTTATATCTGGCAAACGTAGTTTCCCTAATAATGAATGGAAAGATGCTTTTTTAAAATTAGGCAGATTACTAAAAGTAGAAACGACGGCTTTGAGTGCTATTGCTATCGCTAACGAAGTGGTCTAAGGAATAAAAAACCTCAGTTAATTTTCCTAACTTAGTAGTTATTCAAGTCTAAGTAGTTGTGGTTTAAAAGAAAAGAATGTTGTATCATATATAGCCCATAAGAATGAAAGTTGAGCAAAGCACCTTATTACAAGATACGGAAATTTATGTACAAGATTTTTTTGAGAAACATATCTCTAACAAATATGCTTTTCACAATCTGCAACATACTAAGAATGTAGTCAATGCGGTCAAAGAAATTTCGGCACAGTATGAAGACATTACAGACGAGGAGTTGACCATACTTCAATTGGCTGCTTGGTTTCATGACATGGGCTATGATAAAGGACCAAAAGATCATGAAAATAGAAGTGTAGTATATGCTACCAAATTCCTAGAACAACATAAAGTACCTACCACCGAGATAGCAGAAATTACTGGTTGTATTATGGCTACCAAATTTCCTCAGTCTCCTAAAAATTATTTGCAAGAAATACTCGCAGATGCAGATCTAAGTCATCTAGGAAAAGATATTTACTGGGATCGTTGTGGCAAAGTGCGACAAGAAATGGCCTTAGTGAGTGAGGTGATTATGGACGAACAAGAATGGTTAGATTTTGAAATAGGTTTTTTAAAAAAACATGCCTACCATTCGGAAGCAGCACAAGGGCTATATGAGAAATGCAAACTCAAGCATATCAAACAATTAGTCAAGCAAAAAGCACGATTAAACCCTAAAAGTCTTCAGCCTGAAGAAGTGGCTATCTTAGCCAAAAAGAAAGTTAAGAAAAAGAAAATCAAGAAAAAAGCATTAAAGACGCACAAAAATGAAATCAAACAATTACGTCTTGGAAGAGGCGTAGAAACGATGTTTAGAACTACTTATCGAACACATGTAAATCTGAGTTCCATTGCAGATAATAAGGCGAACATCATGTTGAGTATTAATGCCATTATTATTTCTATTACTGTTTCTTCTTTAGTGCCTCGTTTTGATACCAATCCTAAATTGATTCTTCCTACCTGTATTCTTTTATTAGTTTGCTTGACCGCCATTGTCTTTGCCACCTTATCCACCATGCCTAAGATCACAGAGGGAAAGGTAACAAGAAAAGACATAGAACAAAAGCGATCCAATTTGTTGTTTTTTGGTAATTTCTATAATATGGAAATTGATGATTTTCATTGGGGAATTACGGAAATGATAAAAGATGACGATTTCTTGTATAGCTCCATGACAAGAGATTTATATTATCTCGGAATTGTCCTAGCTAAAAAATATAGATACTTACGAACTTGCTACCGTATATTTATGTATGGTCTGATTGTCTCCGTATTAGCTTTCGCCGTTTCTTTTGCATTCTAATAATTTTACCGTATAGTTTTTTATTACCACATAAGTACATAGTATATGCCTTCCTATGTGCTCTATGTACCTATGTGGTAAAATATACATCTAGTTGATTATCAAAAATAGTACTACCTTTATGGTATGTCTAACAGTATTAAAAGTCAAAAAAACATCCTAGATAAATTAGGAATCGCTCAGTTGAATCCAATGCAAGAAGAAGCGCAATTAGCGATTCATTCTTGTTCAGAAGTGGTCGTCCTCTCTCCTACTGGTACTGGAAAAACCTTAGCATTTTTGTTGCCTATAATGGCAGAATTAGATAGTGCGTTACAAGAAGTACAAGCCTTGGTATTAGCACCATCTAGAGAGCTAGCCATACAAATTGAGCAAGTGGCTAGAGCGATGGGGACAGGCTGTAAAATTAATGTAGTGTACGGTGGAAGAAACTTCTCAAAAGACAAAATAGAATTAAAACATCGACCGGCCTTATTGATCGGTACACCCGGTAGAATTGCAGATCATTTAAGAAGAAAAACCTTTCCGACTAGACGGATACAAACCTTAATCTTGGATGAATTTGACAAATCTTTAGAAATAGGTTTTGAAAAAGAAATGGGCGAAATATTAGAGCATCTTCCCGCTATTAGAAAAAAGATTTTAACCTCTGCTACTTTTGGTGTCTCTATACCTGCGTTCGTTCGAGTAAAGGATCCTGCTTATGTGGATTTTTTAGAAGAAGGCGGTTCTAAACTACAACTAAAAAGAATTGTATCTCCAGATAAAGATAAGCTAGCTACCTTAGTCAAAGCATTACAGCATATCGGAAAACAATCTGGTATTATCTTCTGTAATTTTAAAAATGCCATACAACGAATTAGTGATTATCTAACGGAACATCAAATTTCACATGGGGTGTTCTATGGCGGTATGGAACAGAAAGATCGAGAACGAGCATTAATCAAATTCCGAAATGGAACCCATCAATTATTATTAGCTACAGACTTGGCTGCTAGAGGTATAGATGTTCCAGAATTACAATTCATCCTCCACTATCATTTACCAAATAGATCCGAAGAATTTACTCATAGAAACGGTCGAACTGCTAGAATGCACCAAGGGGGAACGGCTTATGTATTACATTGGGAGAAGGAAGTATTGCCTGACTTTATCAAAATTGACGAGATAGAAGCACTTACTGATGCGCCAGCTTTACCTCCCGCTAATTGGGCTACGCTGTTTATTTCTGGTGGTCGTAAGGATAAGATTTCTAAAGGCGATATAGCGGGGCTGTTTATGAAAAAAGGAAACCTAGAAAAAGATCAGTTAGGTATTATTGAGTTGAAACAGGATTGTGTTTTTGTGGCTGTGGAAGCTAGTGTTGCTGATCGTCTGGTGGAGCAATTTAATAATACTCGGATTAAGAAGAAGAAAGTTCGGATAAGTTTATTATAAATCATTAAAAGTGTTGGACACCTTCGGAGGTGTCCGACACTTTGGTTCGACCAGCCTTATTTCTTTGAATAACTACAGGTCAGTAGATTTTTAAATCCGCCGCCGCTTAAGCGCAAGCATAAACAATAACACGAGAAGGGTACCAAACGCCAATCCCACCCGCATCCAAATCTCTTGAGTCGCTTGAATTCTACTTTCCAAGTAATAAGTATTCGGTCTGCCAGGAGAACCACCACCAACTAAAGCTTCCCAATTTTCAATATCTGCATTATCCAATTCTGGAAGTAAAAGATTCAGTGTGAAAACAGAATCTCTAGGTCGTATTTCGTATTGAAATTTATCAACAGATGCACCATCGGCATCATAGATATTTATTTTTTCCTTTCGCTTACTTAAGCCATATCCCATATTACCATTTAGGTTAGTAATAGATGGAAAAACTTTATTAAATCGAGCAGTATCTTCACATATCACAGCATAACCTTTAGAAGGAATACTAACAGGAGGAATCTGATATTTATTTCTATTATCTGCTAAGTACCAACCTTTTAAATTGACACGTTCAGAGGATTGGTTATACAATTCTACCCAATCACCTGTTTTCTTATTATTACAGCTGACTTCATTAATAATAACTAAGCCCGTTAAGGAATTAACTGCTTTTTCGAAGACTGCTTTTAATGTAGATTCTTTTTCCAATAAAGCAATCGTCACCTCTCTCGTACCATCCATTAACTCCACCCCTTCCCAATGGGAAAACTTATATCCTAAGTCTGGTTCTGCTAATAAAGTAACGGGTGTTTTTTCAAAATACTGCCCAGAAAAAAAATCTCCTGAATTGATCTCTACATTTTGATTTAAGATAATCTTTCCACCAGCGGAAGCCGTTAAATTAAGCTGGACATCTTTTCCAAGATCAAATTTCTTCTTCAGATGCGCACGCATATAATCAGGTCGCTCTTTCGCAAAGGTTTTCATTACCTCGATTTCTTCCAACCAGTTCTTTTCCGCTAATTGCCAACGATCTAAATGTCTTGACATTTCAGGGAGTAAGCGTTGATAGTGTTTATCTATCAATCGCAAGGCTTTTTGAGGATGAAATGACTTATTGATATGATCCGCAAACCTAGTGACAAAGGCTTGTTTAAATTCTCTATTATCTAATAGATTTCTTAGAATAAAGGTACTCCATGGTGGATTTGGCCAGTACGGACCATTGGGTTCTGTATGAAAAGCTAAACTATTATGCTTATAGGCATCTTTATCATGCAAGCCAAAACCCCAATCTGTATCATATAAAATCCAGCGCCAACGCCCTCCTTCTATTTGAGGTCGCCAATACTTTATATTTCCGCCAGCATCTACATTATCAAAATAAATCTCTGCAATTTTATAATCCATAAAATTTTCCACATCCATCTGCGTTTGGATGTAGGCATAGTTTTCAGGAAGGCTCATATCATTATCCTCTAAAAAGTCGAGCATCCTTTGATAATGTTTCCGACTCCCTCTCTTTCTAGTAATCTTATGTTCAATTAGATCAATACTATCTTTATGATACCCCCATTTTGATTCTATAAAATAGCGGTTGACTTTCTCCCGAATGTGGTAGATTCCCCAGTACTTTCCATTAATATATACCTGCGCTGGTCGGTCGTCTTGTGTTTCTATATCCCATTTATCCACTAAATCTACCATAAAGGCGTCTCTAAAATGACTCTTTCCCCAATCACTACCTGAGTTTCTAAGGACTAAAAACTTAAACTTATTGGAACCATTTTTTCCAAATAACTTATGACGAATCCGCTTATCTCCATATTGGTTTCTACAGACGAGCGTCATAGATTTTTGTGGAAATAATCGACTCATACCACCAAATAAACGAAACCCCGTAGGGCTACGAAATACACAGTCGCCGTCTTTTTCAAATATTTCTGTATTAATACCTCTTTCCGATTTGCTCCAAAAATTAGCTCCCGGTTTCCGCCATAAAGAATCAATCGCATCTGGGCCATTCATAAATAAGCCTTCCTCAGGATCAAATAACATCCAAGGATCAACAGTAAGAGATACAGTAGGAAAGGTGGTGGCAGGCTCGTTAATAAAATAGGTATGGGCAAAGACATCACTGTCTTTTCTTCCTTTGTAGGCTTTAGTTCTTAAGACAGTCGTCTCTTCTATTAAAAGTGGGAATTTGTATAATTTAGATTTCTTACCGGGTGTGGACCCATCAAGGGTATAGTATATTTTTGCTCCAGGGGCACTTAATTCAACAACAACTTCTTCTGAATAAAACCCTCCTTTAGTAGAATATTCTACTTCAAATGGCATCTCTGGCTTAGGTGCCTCCTGCTGGGCATAAGTACTCCAACTCGTACCAAGCAAAAAAAGCAAAAACCATATTTGCTTCAAAATCCGCATATTATACTTCAAATTCATAAATTAGATATTCAATCTTTATTTTACATATAAGTATATACTATAAAACGTCCAGACTATCAGACCATTTTTACTAAAAAAGGAAAACAGGGAATGAAGCCACTAGGCTACTTCTCCTTATCACTTTAAAAATAGTAATTATATAAGTATATAGCCACTTTTCTTATACGTAAAATGTAGTGTTTGTATGGAAATATCGAATCTCTAAAATTGGATTTAGTAAAATGCAACTAAAATCCATTTCTCATAGCACCTGAGTATCTAAGTAACGATTTATTATCTCCTCGTTACTAAGAGCTTGTCTAAATTTCTACTTCCTGACAACCAATATCTTAGGAACTTGAGTTTGCATTAAAATAGTCACCTAGCTCGCTAGGCAACAAT
>CAKZUM010000027.1 GCA_937921525.1 uncultured Saprospiraceae bacterium | reverse complement strand
CTAGGCATCGCCTACGTTTTTCGCCTTGCATAAAGAAAAAATAACGGCGCATAAAAACGACATTTATTAATGAACCATTCCTTAGGTACTTTCTATGTCTATTTACATCCACATTTTTTTAGCTATAAATGGCTTTTTTTTATAAGAAAAGATTTTAAAATTAATTCCGAAAGATAAACAGAATTCATTACAAAAAAAAAACTTCCTACCTATTGAAAAATAAGTAGGAAGCCTTTTGCAGATAAATGATTTTCATCAAATTGGTCCGATCACTTTGGAGTGGTCGGATCAATCTTGAATTACCGTCCACTGCGATCTGTAATCGTCGCGCTGGCCTGTTGTGTTCCCATTATGAATATATCTTGGATATTCACGTGAGCTGGACGAGTCGCTAGAAAATAAATAGACTCTGCAATGTCTCTTGAATTTACAGGTACAAAGTCTTCATAAATCTTTGCTCGTTCCTCATCACCATGGAAACGTACTTTTGCAAATTCCGTTTCCTCTACATGTCCTGGAGCTATCTGGCTAACTCGAATATTATGCTTATGTAGGTCGATCCGCATCGATTTTGTTAGTGCTTCTACTGCATGTTTAGTCGCACAATAAACACCTCCATTTGGATAAACTTCTTTACCAGCAATTGAGGAGATATTAATGATATGTCCTTTTTTATTTTTTACCATATAAGGCGAAATAGCCCTTGTCATGTATAGGAGTCCTTTCACGTTCGTGTCGATCATGGTATCCCAATCTTCTAGATTCCCCTCATGAATCGGCTCAAATCCTAAAGCCAAGCCTGCATTGTTAATTAAAATATCAACATTTTTCCATGCCTCATCTAACTCATTTACCGCTGCTGCCACGGCTGCTGAACTGGTCACATCAAAAGGCAATAATTGTACCTTGCCACTATGCTTCGCTTCTAGTTCTTCTTTTAGTTTAAACAATCTAGAAAATCTGCGTCCTGTCAGTACCAAATCATATCCATGCTCTGCAAACAATTCTGCGGTCGCCTTCCCGATGCCTGAGGTGGCTCCCGTAATCATTACTACTTTCCCAGTGGGTGGGTCAACAGGCGTTGCTATAGCTGTTGTCGTTGCAGCATCCTGATTAGGTTCTTCTGGCAGGTCTAATATTTCCAGATCACCTACTAAATCGTGCTGCCCTCCTTCTACTTTGGCACCTGCTGCAATTCCTAATCCTGCTGCACCTAGGGCTCCTATTTCCGCATCAAATTCTGCCTCTAATGCTTCTTCATTTAAATCATCCGAAAGCGCCTCTTCTGCAATCTCCTCTCGTACTAAAGTTGATAAAGGTACTACCTGTTCTGGTTCTGGTTGAATTGAAGTAGTTTCTTCTAAATTTAAAGTATAATTAGGATCTGTTTCTTCTACTGGCTTCTTAGATAACAACTCTTCTAATGCTGATTCTTCGGCACTTAAAGTCTCCTTTTTTGTGATAATTCCAGCAGTGAGTGTAGTAGCCGCTGTTCCTACAGCGATAGCAGAAGTATCAATAATTGGTTCCTCCACTACCCCATTCTCTTCTTCTATCAAATCTTCTAATGAAATAGTTGTATCTTCTTCAATAGGATTGGACTCTTCGACAGCGGCATCCATTTCTAAAGCTGGAGTCTCTGTTAAAGGTATGGCATCCGTTGTTTGATCTTTCAGTGCAAAAGCCAAATCATTATCTGGCGTTTTCAACTCTGGATTGATTTCGCAGGCTTTGTTGTATTGAGCCAATGCTTTTTTTCGTTCTCCTGATCGGTAATACACTAAAGCTAGATCATAATTGACAAAAGGGTGATTTGGCTGTAAAGCCATCACCTTTTCAAAATTAATAATCGCTTCATTAGGCAAGGCCAAGTTTTCACTCTGTATAATTCCTAATTGATATAGGGCATCTATATCTCCTGGATTATTATCATAAGCTTTCTGTAAATAAGTAGCTGCTGCTTCTGATTTATTCTTATATCTGCGACTCAATAACATGCCTAATTTGTGATGCAAATTTGGAAAGTTAGGATTAATTGACTCTACCTTTTCATAGTAATTTTTAGCAGATAAAAACTTCCCTTGTGCTTCTGCTAATTCTCCTAAAAAGAAATTAGCTGGTAAGTTCTTAGGTTGTGTTTCGAGGATAAGTTCCAACTGTTCAGAAGCTTCCTTAAAATCATTATTGTATTGAGCTAAAAAGACGGCATATTGATATTTTGCTGCAATCCAATCAGTATTAACTTGTAAGTTTGTTTTCAATAAATTTAATCCTTCTTCTATCTGCCCTTGTTGGATCATCTCATGAGAGGTCCTTAGCAGATCGGACTCCTTCATTTCCGATACTTTATTTTCTTGCACTACTGCTTTTTCGGTAAGCTTTGTTCCTATACCTACTGCTGCAGCTGTCGTTGCCCCTACCCCTAACATCTCTAATCCACTTTGCATAATATCTTCATGCTCTGCAGTTCTTTGAGAACTCAAATCTTCCAAAGCAGTATCGACAACTACCCCTTCTGTTTTGAGTACAGGAATACCCGTATCTGGTAGATTCAGTGCCAATTCTTGTGCAAGCAATTCTGTATCCATATTATCATCTAATTTAGCGGCTGCCATTTCTGATTCATTCGCTATAGTCTCTTCCTCTTCTAAAATTTCATCTACTAGACTATCTACTTCCTCTTCTTGTAATATCTTAGATGGTACAGGTTCTGAAGGAGGAGGTGCTATTGTGCTTACCTCTTGAGGGATATTAGAAGATGGAATATTATCGCTTACGGAATTGGCCTCTGGAGCGGAGGAGTTGGCTTGTGAAGTAGCAACTGTTGAGACCGTACTAGCTGGTACTTCTATTGGATCTGCTGCATTAGCGGCGAAGTTTTTGTAATTATCTTCTGTACTGAATTTCTGAAAAAACAGTAAATATTTGGAAGCCTTAAACGCATCATAATCACAATAGTAACTTTCTCGCATAAACCGTAATACCTCCCCTATTTCAGAAGAAATGGAGCGAACCGTTTTTAATTTTTCTCCATAGGCTTCTTCTTGATCGGCAGGGATAGATTTCTTTTGCTTTCTTAGTTCTAAGTATTCATCTTGCCAAAAATTCATATACTTAATCACGCTGCTCACACGCTCAAATTTGGTGGGCACCGCCATAGTTCCATTTCCTGTAGCATTCGGAGATTGTCCGTCTATTACTACTGGCAAGGTTCGACCACTATTGATGATCTTTTGGAGGAATGCGAGTCCTCCTTCCATACATCGCGTGGATTTTAAAAAATTATCACTCACTAAGAGTATTACTTTTTCATCCGTGATACCAATTTTTTCTTTTAGATTTTCTGCCCCACTATTCTCCCCACATGCTACTAAATCGAAAGAAAATCCTGACCCTCCTAGATTATGGGCTATTTCTTTAGCAACGTTTTCATTTGCATCACAATAAGCAATTATTACTTTTTCTCCACTCATATTTACTGGCTATGTTTCTGTAAAGTCGTATACTACTGGACATTGTTTAGAACAGAGAGCAGAGAACAGAGAGCAGAGATGTATTTCGTCCATGAAACGACAAAATTTTGTCGTTTTTTAAACGAAATCCGTCTCTATTCTCTGCTCTCGGTTCTCTACTCTTCAAAATGTCTAGTAATGTATTAAAGTCAGTCCTTTCTTTACTAACTACTTGATATTAGACGTTTTATGATTAAGATACGTTGTTAAAAACAAACAACTTCAATATATATGTAACTAAAAAAAAGGGCAAAAGATTCGTTTATACCTACGATAGCGACCATATAAATTGTCTTCTCACAATTTGTACCCTATTCCGCAAGTAAGTAACGACTAAATAATAACTTTCTGATTTATGGCTGCCAAATATAAAGCTATACTGCGTTGGAAAGCCTCGTTGATGCTAGGCATCACCTACGTTTTCCGCCTAGTCTAGCTTTATATATTGACTACCCAAAATCGAAAACTTATTTTTTACTCGTTACTAATTCCACAATAGTCGCTTCAAATTCTTTTCCGAATGATTCGTATTCTTCTGTCGCTGGGCCAGAAAAACCCGTATGTATTTTTCTAATTTTATTTTGCTTGTCTATGAATAATAACGTTGGATAGGCTAAAATATGATTCAACATGGGTAAAGCTTTTGCCGCTTCTTGCTTATTAGCACCTCCTGCTAAGAGTAATTCATAGGGTATATTCATTCTTTGCTTATATCTTTTAATGGCTGCTAATGATTTATCAGCGTCTTTATACTGCTCAAATGCCAATCCTATGACCTCAAGATCTTTAGATGGGTTCTTTTTGAGGTAGTCTACTAAAAACTGGGTTTCATCCTTACAATTTGGGCACCACGTTCCGAATATTTGTACCAATTTCGCTTTGTTTTGATAGCGTTTGTCTCCAAAGGTTATAACCACTCCTTCTTCATTGGGAAAAGCAAAGTCTATTTGATCATAGCCTTCTTTCAAATAAGTTAGGGTATTAGGGTCTGCCAGCGTTGCGGTATCATCTTTTTTACCTGACCAGGTAGCTTGGTAATGCCTTCCCGATTTAAAAGAGCCAATCATTGTTTGATCTTCTAAAATCTTAGCCTCAAATAAAAAAGCATGAGATCCGTCAAAGACCGATAAAAACAATTTATTTTTTTGAATCGTCCCTTCTAAATAACGGTAGTCCCCTGTTTCTGTTAAAAATGTTCCTGTCAGATCGTTTCCGTTCTGTTTAAAAACACCTACTCCTGGATAGGTTCCATCTGCATCTGCAAACTCCACGGCCCATTTTCCAGAAACATTTATTACTGGTTCTTCTTTTAATTGGGTAAAGCGATAATTCTTTCCATACTTTGCGACAAAGGGTACCGAATAATTATTTTTATAATTAACCACCCAATTTCCTTGCATAACTCGTTCATTATATATGCCTTTGATATAGGTGTCATATATTGGAAATTCAATTAAGAAAGTATCTCTATTCGTCACTTTATCTCTTCCGAAAGATACCTCCTTTACAGGAATACGCTCTTCTCCATTAATTAACTCTACATAGAAATCTTTTTCATTCTCATAGATAATATCGAAGTTAAAGGGCAGATAATTCGGAGGGGTATCGTCATAATTAAACTGTTGATCTTCTAAACTCGCTACGGGAGGGCCACCTAGAATAGGATTGACGTCTAACGTTCCCCGCCAAGTGCCTGGTGGAATGCCTGTGTGTCGATTTTCGATGGTAAAACAACCTGTCAGTAGGTAGGCACTAAGGATAATTAGAAGGTAGCGTCTCATAAATTTTATATTGAAGTCGATTAATTTTGGTGCAGCGCAAATTTAAGCTTTTCATGCCAAATAAGCCCTGCTCGTTCTGCCTTTCGCCATTTTATGACTCCTAAAAAACAAAAAGCCCGACTGATAATAATATCAGCCGAGCACTTTTGATAAACCGCCTTCAAAATATCTTTTTTTAGAGCAGAGAGTAGAGACCACTTCGTTGAGAGAGTAGAGACTGCAAATGGGACGTACCGCACAGCAAGTCTCTACTCTCTCAGTAAAACGATCTTCGTTCTCTGCTCTAAAATAGAGACCACTTCGTTGAAAGAGTAGATACTGCAAATGGAACGTACCACACAGCAAGTCTCTACTCTCTCAGTAAAACGGTCTTTGTTCTCTGCTCTAAAATAGAGCCCACTTCGTTGAGAGAGTAGAGACTGTAAATGGAATGTACCACACAGCAAGTCTCTACTCTCTCAGTGAAACGGTCTCTGTTCTCTGCTCTAAAAAAATTACCTATTAATCTGTATATACCCTTTCATAGGTTCCGTACCTTCTTCCAGCGTCAAGATATAGAAATAGGTACCATCTGGTAATTCTTCGTCATTCCAATCTCCTGACCATAGGTTTTTATATCCTTTTTGGGTGAATACTAAGTTCCCCCATCTATTGAATACTTGTAGCTCATTTTCAGGATATAATTGTAAGCCTTGGATATACAACACATCATTGACACCATCTCCATTTGGCGAGAAACCCGTTTTTACCTCTAGGTCTAAGCATGGTACACGTATCGTGACATAGGCGGAATCACAACCATCTTCATTACAAATTCGGTACATGAAAGCCTCTGGTTGGTCCAAATCACAATAGTTGGTATTTGGCATGTAGGTGATGGTGTTATCCATATTCATCCGTGCTACTCCGAATAGTGGCTCTGTTACCATTTCCATTAGTTGTAGACTGCCATTAATAGAATCGTTTCTTGTTACTTGTAAAGTGATTGGTCGATTGACTTCGGTCGTATCTTCATCTGGAATAGCGATAGGCAGTAGCAATGGCTTTTCAATAACATTGATGGTATAATTGATGGTATCACATACTTCTAATTCATCACAGACAACTAAACAAATTCGTTCTGATCCGATAGCGATTCCTGTAAAATTGATGCAGAAATTGGTGTCGTCCATTTCAACCACTACCGCCGTTCCTGACTCCGATGGACAAGCATTAATCATGGAAATAGTTGCGCCCATTAGTTCGTCTGATTCTGGGCAGAAAGTGCCCATCTCATCTAGTTCTATTGTTTCAGATAATTCAGTAACGCTAGTTTGACAATTGACTTTTAAATCTAAAATATATTCACAATCATTTTCTAAGTGGCTTATCACTAATTGATGCTTACCAATACCCACTTTAAAAATAGTTCCATTATCACAGGCTTCCATTTCTTCTCTGTATGGAGCACCGTTCAACATGATTCCATAATCTAGAATAATATCGAATGGAATATTGACACAGATTTCCGCTTCGCCTGCACAATCATCAATCGTTGCAGATAGGGATGCTTCTTGAATAATTCCTATACAATTATCTGGCTCAGGTAGAATGTTGACTACTTGAATAATATCAAAACAAATTCCTTCCTCTGTACAAACTTCTATACAAAACCGATCCATTCCCTCTGCTAATCCTGTGTAAGTCCAACAATAGTCTTCCTCAGCTACAATGGATATAATATCACTACCATCTAATAAACAGGTTTGCATAACAGAGACAATTGTACTGGTATCCATAAAATCTGATAGACAAAGAGTACCGATGGTTCCTACTACAAGAGAGGTGTCGAGGATCACATTACTCGGACATTTTACATCTACTAGTAGTCGATCTTGGCAACCGTTTTCTCTATTCTCAAATATTAGTTCGTGATTACCTTCTGGTAAATTCAACAAACTACCATCTGTATTTTCATCAAATGCACAGGCCGTAACTCCATTTAGATAAGGACTTCCATTCATGGAGATATAATAATTTTCTATCTCGTAAGTTGGAATCTCTATGCAGAAAGTCGCCATTGCATTGCAGTTATTTACTTCTAACTCCAGTAAGTCTGCTGCAATCATGTCATCGACACATGGTTGCCCTTGTGTGCAGAAGCTAAGAATCAACTCCTCTACACAACAAGTTAATTTGTTCTCTACTAATATCTGATGGTCTTTCCCATTTGATACATCGACCTCTATTAAGGTTCCTTTTGGTACACTCGAAAGATTTGCTTTTAGCGTTGCTTCATTGGTACTAGACAAGTCTATGATGTCCATATCTCCGTAAGTACTCGTTGAAACGCCCCCGCTCAAAGTCTGATTATTTCTATCTAATACCCATTGACCATTCGGATCAATTGTATTCATCCAATCCGCCAATTCTGATATATTCATTATGGTCGTATTATGGGTAGCACCATCCACAATCCAACTTTGAATACTAAAGTTAGAATTGGAATTTAAACTCGACACAAGTGCATAAGAGTAAGTGATGGAATTTTCAAAATCACAACCAATCATCGTATTTACCACTTCTCCATCTACAGTAATTGTATAGTTGTCAAGGTCCGCTCCAGCAAAAGGCAAACATACTTCTGATAAAGTAGTGCCTTCGTCCAGACAGGTCATCTCCTCTGTAAATACAGGCGCACAAGTATCACAATTCTTTCCAACTGTGAGGGTTTGTGCCACTGAACAGCCTTGCACATCTGTTAAGGTCACAGTATATAATCCTGAATTTAAGTTGCTTATGTTATTTCCAAAAAAGCCAGTTGAAGACCATTCATAGCTAATATCTCCAAATCCGCCTGAAGCAGATATTTGAATACTTCCACCGCCAATTCCACAACAACCTGCATCAGTCACTATAATGTCTGGAGTAATTGGTAAGGAAACCAATACCCGTACATCATCTGTTCCTGTACATCCGTTAGCATCTGTGACGGTTACATTGTAGGTAGTGCTTGTAGTTGGATTGGCTAATGGGCTGGCTATATTTGGATCAGATAATCCTATTGCTGGACTCCACTCATAGCGCACACCTCCCGTCACATTTAATTGTACCCCTTCCCCCGGACAAGCGGCTAATACGTTACCAGCATTTACCGTAATGCCAGTACAACTTACTACGGAGTCAGTATCTGTTATTGGTGGCGGTGGCTCATTACAATCTTCTACAAAAATAGTTACATCATCTGTATCTGTACAACCAAATTCATTGGTCACAGTTACTACATAATTTGTTGTTACAGTAGGACTTACCAATGGTGCACCTGTATTGGCATCTATTATATTGGTCGCAGGTGCCCAAGCATATCCGCTATGATTATTGACCACTAAACGAATACTTTCTCCCTCGCAAATGGTCTTATCCTCACAAGCAATAGCGAATGGTCTAGGCCCTCCCACAGTAACCGTTACAATGGCAGAGGAAATACATCCTGCTGCATCAATACCTGTTACGGTATAGGTCGTTGTCACATCTGGATGTGCCAGCGGTGTTGCTGTATTTGGATTGTCTAATCCAGTCGTTGGTGACCAACTATAAGTGACCGCACCAGTACCATGTAATAACATAGTTTGTCCTTGACAAATTGTTACATTTGGCCCACCACTCACTTGACAAGTTGGGTTTGGAGGGTTGGGTGTTGAATCACAGTCCGTTAACACATTTACTAAAATATCTTCTGTATTGGTACAGCCTCCTGCCCCTGTAACAGTAACGGTATAAGTCGTTGTCGTTGTTGGAAATACTAAGGGTGCCTCAGAAGTAGAATACAACATCGTATTGGTATTATTCCAAGCATAACTTGAATGCCCGTTTACCAATAGATAGATGCTATCACCTTGACATACCTCTTTATTTTTATAGGTAATAATCATTGGTTTTTCCGCTACAAATACAGTCACCCTATCAGTAGTAATACATCCTCCCGCAGTAGTACCCGTAACGGTATATGCGGTAGATTGTGTAGGAGAAGCAATTGGATTCGCAATATTGGGATTACTCAATCCTGTTGAAGGAGACCAAACATAAGTAGTGGCAATATTCATATCTTCACTTACATTCAGTTGTGTGGTTTCCCCTTCGCATATCGTCACATCTGAACTGGCCGTAATAGAACAATTCGCCACAGTACAGAATTCATCTAAAGTTACTTGTACACATTGGATATCAAAACAACCATCGGCTCTGGTAACAGTTACACAATATTCTGTAGTACCAGAGGGTTGGGCTGTCGGATTGGCGATATTCGGATTACTCAATCCTTCTACTGGGCTCCATCTGTAAGTGGTTCCTCCTGTAGCACTTAGTTGTGCCAATTCATTTGGACAAAGTGGTAAGGGGGAAGTAACTGCCGCTGTTACGCCAAGATCTTCTACATTCACCGTTACCGCAGCAGCAGAAGTACAACCTGATGCATCTGTCACCACTACGGTATATACCGTTGTGACCTCTGGCATTACGGTAGGTGTAGCTGTTGTTGGATTCAACATATTGTTTGTTGGCGTCCAAGAATACGTTCCTGTTCCATTAACACTTATCTGTACACTTTGACCTCTACAAATTGTTCTTGCTGGACCGGGTACTACCGTAGGACCAGGTCGTACACTGACTGTTACTTGGTCCGTGGCAGTACAACCAAAATTATCCGTTACCGTCACCGTGTATGTGGTCGTAGTTGTAGGAGATGCCGTGGGAGTGGCAGCAGTCGTACTGGATAAACCAGTAGATGGACTCCATGAATATTGCGCAAAAATACCTGCGCCTAAAGTAGTGCTTTCTCCTTCACATATTTCTGTTGCACCAGTTGCTTGTACAGTAGGTGGATCATGGACAGTAACGGTCATTTCCGATGCTGACTCGCAACCATTAGCTGTCGTAACAGTGACCATATAGGTAGTAGTTACGCTTGGAGTAGCAGTCGGATTGGCAATCGTTGGATCACTTAATCCTGTAGTCGGACTCCACTGATACGCAACGCCTCCGCCTGCTGATAAGGTAGTTGATCCTCCGATACAAATATCTGTATTTGCACCAACAGTAATGGGTACTTCTTCTACCGAAACTGTAACCGACTCTGTAGCTATACATCCATCCGCTCCCATCACCTCTACCGTATAGGTAGTCGTCTCTGTTGGACAAGCAATTGGATTTGGAATATTCACAGCGCTCAGACCAGTAGCAGGAGACCAATCGTACCAAACACCAGTACCTCCGACAAATAAATTGAGACAAGTATTTTCACAAATTGTTGTGTCTCCAACGGTCAATATCAATGGTAATTTTCTCACAAAAATACTCTCTACATGATCGTCTGTACAACCATTATCATCCACGTTTAAATTTATCAATTTGCTGCCTTCTGTATCCCAACTAACGGTAATGACATTCCTTTCGGGAGCAAACGCTGACATTGGAGAAGTACTAACAATTGTTCCGCCATCCACTTCCCAATCAAGTATCGCATTTGGTGTAGCGTTGCCTGTAAATTGGATGGTCACTTCTCCATCTTTACAAAATGGTTCGACTACCACAAAATCAGCTTCTGTATTTTCTGCTTGGTATAATACAAAATCTTCTACCAATTCACAGCCTGTTGTAGTTGTAACCGTGATGGTATAAAAATTAATTAATCCATTTAATTGAGCGTCGAATGTTAGTGTATTGCCTGATACCACTTCATTAGTAAAAGTGCCTCCACTAATAGTATGCGAAGCAATTGGTGCATCTATTTCAAAAGTAATAGGCGTGCTATTCTCATCACATAAAGTCCTATTATTTACAGGAGTTACAATAGTCGCACAACTAACGATACTACTCCTTAAATCAACTTCTTCTTCCAATTCTGAACAAGATAAATCCATACATCTTACCCTTACAGAATAAACCCCATTTCCTAAATCACAAAACTCATTCGAGCTTTGCCAAGTAAGTCCTCCATCATTACTGTATTCAAAACTATCCTCACACGAAGTTATTATTTCTATACATCCATCTTGCGCTGTCGGGCTTGATGGATTCGTATTGATCGTAGATACTATGGTGTTGGGAACTTCATTAATCGTAATATTTTCCCCTACGACCATACAGGTAGTATCAGGATTTGCGATGGCTACGGTATAATTTCCTGTACTTACATTTGTAAACGTAGCACTCGTACGCCAAGACAAACCTCCATCAATACTATATATCAATCCAGTGGCAGGTATGCTGTTTATTTGTATCTCTCCATTCGTACCATCACAGTTGCTTGGGTCAGATGATGTAGTTCCTGATATAACAGAGGTAGATGGATTCACCAAACTAAGGTTAGACCCCACCACAATACATGATGTATCTGCATAAGCAACTCGCACAAAGTAAAAATCAGCGGGTAGACCTGTAAAGTCATTAGACGTACTCCAAGTACTACCGCCATCTATACTATAAATAACTCCAGAAGCAGGAGAGGAACTAATCGTAATTGATCCACTCGTATTTTCGCAGGTAGATGGATTTTCTGACTGTACCTCAGTAATGATGGGCGATCCCGGATTTACGAAGGTAAAAGTCGAACCATTAGTGACGCAGGTAGTATCTTCAAATGCTACGCTTATATTATACGTACCGCTTCCTAAGTCTGTAAACAAAGAGGACATACTCCAAGTAATTCCTCCA
>CAKZUM010000026.1 GCA_937921525.1 uncultured Saprospiraceae bacterium | reverse complement strand
CGTATGATGACTACGGCATCGAATTCTCCTTTTCGAACAGCTATTTTTTTTAGTTGGGCTAATAATTCTTTTTCTACATTAATACCTTGTACGGCTATAGGAAATAAAATATTTCTAAAGCTATAACCATAGGCATTATTTTTCATTTGCGCCAAATAATCTTGAAGCCCTGCTGCTGTATTAGAAGATAAAACAGCGAGTCGTTGAACAACTGGAGGTAAATTTAATTGATTGTTTTTATTCAATAAATTTGCCTTTAACAAGTCCTCTAAAATTTGTTGGCGTTTAATCTCTAATTTACCAATGGTGTAGGTTGGATCAATGTCTTCGATCATCAACTTTAACCCATAGCGTTCGTTGAAATCGACTCGTACATTCAATAATAACTCTAGTCCTTCTTGTAATAATTCGGAAAGCGTATTTTTTAATTTTTTTCTAAGTAGCCAGTAGGTTTGCCCCCAAATTATCGCATCAATCTGTGCAATGATTTTTTCCGAATCTTCTGATTTTTGAATTAAGGTGAGATAGTATTGGCCTCTACTTTCCTTAATCTGTGCGACTTCGGCCTTGACCCAGATAGTGTCTGGAAAGTTGAGATGCATTACTTGCCGAATGTACTCATTGAGATCATATAGCGTATAGGATTCCATGGGGTAAAGATAAGAAGTAAGAGGAATAGAAGAGGTGTTTTGTAGCCCAGAATTTATTCTGGACTACTATCGAGCGAAACGCAGATAATAAATAGATTATATGCGCTTCGCTCGATAGTCTCTCAGAATGAATTCTATGTTACTAATATGACTTTTGAAAGTACAAAGATTCGACTTCTCCTAACTAAGATACTTCCCAACAATCGGCATCCTACGCCCAACACCAAAGGCCTTTGAAGATACTCGTATCATAGGTGCAGTCTGGTATCTTTTAAATTCATTAATATTAACGAGCCTTAAAATACGATGAACTAATTTTTTATCATAGCCCATATCAATAATGTCTTGCGGACTTTTACGTTCTTCAATATAGTGATAAAGGATAGGGTCTAAAATATCATATTCTGGCAAACTATCAGAATCTTTTTGGTCAGGGCGCAATTCCGCAGAAGGGGGTTTGGTGATGGTGTTTTCTGGAATAACTTCGCCATCTTTATTGATGAATCTGGCCAATTCAAATACTTCCATTTTATAAACATCGCCTATGACAGATAGGCCACCACACATATCTCCATAGAGCGTACCATAGCCAACTGCTGCCTCACTTTTATTAGAAGTATTTAATAAAATATTACCAAACTTATTGGACATAGCCATTAGTAAAAGTCCTCTTGTACGGGCTTGAATATTTTCTTCTGCTAAACCAAATTTAGTACCTGCATAGTGTGGTGCTAGTACTTCTTTAAAAGCTTCATAGGGTTTTGCGATTGGTATAATATCATATTGCATCCCCAAATTCATCGCCAAATCTCTAGCATCATTTATGGAGTGATCCGAAGAAAATTCAGAAGGCATTAAAATCGCTCTTACATTATTAGGGCCTAATGCCCTTGCCGCTAATACGGCAGTCACCGCAGAATCAATTCCACCAGATAATCCTAGTATCGCTCTTTTGAAACCGAGCTTTCCAAAATAGTCCTTGATTCCCATAACGATGCCGTTATGAATCAAGGTCATTTTATCCTTAGGCTGAACGGTATTTTTTTTGTTCGCCAAGACTTCTTCTAATTCATACGTCTTTAAACATTCTTGGAAGTAAGGCATTTCATCATATACCTTTCCATTAGGAGACATGACGACGGAACCACCATCAAATAATATTTCCGTTTGTGCCCCTGAATGATTGACATAAAAAATTGGAACCTTATATCTAGAGGTGTTGGCTTTTAAAATTTTTAAGCGCGCTGCTGCATGATTATAAGAGAAAGGAGAGGCCGATAAATTAATCATAAAATCTGGTTGCTGGGGCATCAGTTCATCCATTGGACAGACCTTATATAAAGGATTTTTATTACCAATATTCCAGATGTCTTCGCATACGGTTAAGGCAATGGTTTTGCCTTTGAATTGTACGGTCTTAAATTCTGTGGCAGGTTCAAAATAACGGTACTCATCGAAAATATCATAGGTTGGCAACAATGCCTTATGCTGGACATGCTGGATTTTTCCATTCGCTAAAAAGTAAGCAGAGTTGTATAAATCTTTCCCTTCTTTGACAGGATTTCGACTAGGAGAACCTACCGCAATGGCAATGCCTTTAGCCGCCTTTGCGAGCGACTTAACCGTTTTTTCTGCCAAATCAATAAAGTCTTCAAACTCTAAAAAATCTCTGGGTGGATAGCCACAGGTTGCTAGTTCACTAAAACAAATAATATCTGCTTTTTGAGCCTTAGCAGTCTTAACTGCTGCTAGCATTTTTTTTAAATTTCCATCAAAATTGCCAATGTGGAAATTTAGTTGAGCCATCGCTATTTTCATAAGTTCTTATTTTTTCTGCGAAAAAAAAATATTTAACCACATGGGCACATAGGTCACATAGTAGAGCGCAACTATGTGACCTATGTACCTATATGGTTAAAAAATTGCGTTTTGTTAGTGTATCTATTTCTTAATAACTACATGTGGTACTTCCATAACCTCCCAATCAATCACCAATCCTCTTGCTAAGCTTTGGGCAATTTCTTTGCCATAGAGTACCTCCGCTAAATATAATGCAGCCTCAAAAGATTTAGCACCACCAGCAGAAGTAATATATTTTCCATCATGAACAAATAATACTTCTGATCGAACATCTAAATGTGGAAACATTTCTTTGTATTTATCAATGTCACTTGGAAAGGTCGTAGATACTGAATTATCTAAAATTCCTGCCTTGGCTAATACAAATGCTCCATCGCAATGAGACGTAATGTATAGTGCATCTTGATTGACTTTTTTTACAAAATTAATCATTTGCTCATCTTCTAAATCTGTATCTAAATGATGCTCTGCACTAGGCACGACCAATATGTCAATCTTTGGTAAATTATCAGATAAATAATTAAAATCTGGTAGCATTCGTATTCCTTCAAAAGTAGTAATTGGTTTAAGTGTGTTGGCTACTAAAAAAGTATTCATAGCTTTGATATTTTTTCTAAATATGGTATGTTGAAAAATATCATAGGGGGCAGTCAATTCTGTATTGTACACCCCATCCATTATTAGAAAGGCAACGTTATATCGGTCGGCAGGTAGTTCTACTACTCGCTTAGGAATAGTGTTGGAGTTGTCAATATTTTTTGTGCTTTGGCAGGCTAGTAAACAGACTAAGAAGAGTAGGTATATTTTATTATTCATACGAAAGTCATGATATTTAGTAACCCAGAATTTATTCTGGTATTCAGTAGCCCAGAATTTATTCTGGTATTTGTAGCCCAGAATTTATTCTGGTATTCTGGATAACTATTAAGTACAGATTAGTCATAGGCAATCTGCGCTGCGCTCGATAGCCTTACAGAATAAATTCTGTGTTACTACCTCGACGATCCCTAGTAATCTGCGCTTCGCTCGATTACAGTACAGAATAAATTCTGTGTTACTCCAATTTTTTTAAAATAACATTATCTATCAAACGAATATCTCCTGTCCATATCGCTGCACAAGCAACAATATAGGGAGATTCTTCATAGTCTGAAATGGGCTGTAGGGTATAGCCGTCTACAATATCCAAATACTCTGGCTTAAAGTCAGGTACTTCGCTTAATAGGGCAATG
>CAKZUM010000025.1 GCA_937921525.1 uncultured Saprospiraceae bacterium | reverse complement strand
ACCAAAAGTGCATAATGGTGGTGAATTCGCTGCACCAGCAGATGCCAATTCTGTTGCTTCTATTACCTACCCTGTAGTTATTGAAGGGAATACCATGACTGTTGATATTGATTTTGGTGGAACTGGTTTCTGGCACTTTGTGTTTGAAAGACAAGCTACTACTAGTACAAAAGTGGAGGTAGCAGTAGAAAACTTATTTAGTTTTTCTCCAAATCCAGCCAATAGTCAGATACAGATTCAATCTGCTAATACAATAGATGAATTAACGATCCATGATATTACTGGTAGAATTCTAATACAGAGAATGAATCCAAATTCTACAGAAACTTTGGATGTATCTAATCTAGCAAAAGGTTTGTATATCATTCAAGGTCGTGTTGGTAATAAAGTTTCTATAGAGAAATTATCTATCAACTAGATAATATTTTACACAACTCCTACTGATTATTTTAACAGTAAGAAGACGTATTCGAATAACTATGTTACTTCGAATACGTCTTCCATACTTTTCAATAGAAAACTAGAGGAGTTCCCACGATACTGGTCAAACTTGATCGCTCGGTTTAAATAAACAACATACAAATAAAGTGGGTCTGACCTCCTGACCTACTAATGAGATTAGCTTGGTGCATTGTCATCCAGGCCTTAATATCCTTTTGGTTATAAGCTGCATTTAACAACATATCAATTGAGGAGTAGTCATGTAAAAAATGACTACTCCCTCACTCTAACGATCGTCTGTGAACAACAAACAATCGTTGCTCAACAAAAATTAGTATTTCATAGTGTTATATATGGGTGGAAAATTTCTTCCATCCCTCTATTTTTTAAAACACCGATACGACACAAAGCTTATGAATAATAAAGTCCTGCTCACTCTCACGACGTTTTTACTTCTATACACTAGTAGTTTTGCACAGAACCTACTGACGGGTACGGTCTCTGATGCAACTGGCGAAACCTTAATTGGTGCGTCCATCCTTATAAAAGGAACACAAATTGGTACCGTCACTGATTTTGATGGAAATTACGAATTAACCGTTCCTGCTAAAGATAATATTTTAGTTGTTTCTTATACAGGGTATGAAGACCAAGAAATTACGGTCGGTAATCGAACCACTATTGATATACAATTGGCAGAAAGTATTTCTCTAATTGATGAAGTTGTCGTTGTTGGATACGGCACTCAAAAGAGAAGTAAAATTAGTGGTTCTGTGGCAACCGTCACCTCAGATGAAATTACAGAATCTCCTGTATTACGGACCGAACAAGCCTTGCAAGGTAGAGTAGCGGGCGTGCAAGTTTCTCAAAATTCAGGTTCCCCTGGTAGTGCATTAACAGTGAGAGTTCGTGGAGTAGGAACGATCAATAATAGTGACCCATTATACATCGTAGATGGAATACCCGTAGATGGAATTGACTTCTTAAACCCAAATGATATAGAATCTATAAATGTTCTTAAAGATGCAGCATCTGCTGCTATTTATGGCTCAAGAGGGGCAAATGGTGTGGTCTTGATTACTACAAAAGGAGGTAAAATAAACCAAGAAGCCAAAATTAGTTATGATGCCTATTATGGTATTCAAAGCCCTTGGAAACAAATGAATTTATTGAACGCAAGAGAATATGCCATCTTATCCAACGAAGCCAATATCAATTCAGGAATAGTCCCCGCTCCTGAATTCCGTAATCCAGATTTATTAGGAGAAGGTACCAATTGGCAAGAAGCTATTTTTCAAGATGCGCCTATCTATAGCCATCAGTTAAGTTTTACAGGAGGTAGTGAAAAATCAAGTTATACCGCTTCAGGAAACTATTTTTTACAAGACGGAATTATAGGAGGTCGAAAAGCAGGTTTTGAAAGATATACTGTTCGACTGAACTCCAGAAATAAAATTAAAGATTGGTTGACTTTTGGAAACACTTTAGGTTTTACCTACTTAACGAGAAATATAGTTCCCGAAAATAATGAGTTCATTACTCCATTGGTGCGTGCCTTGAATATGGATCCTGTAACGCCCGTTAGAAAACCTGATGGAACTTTTGCTTATTCCTACTATTCAGATACAGATATTACAAATCCAGTAAATGCTATAGAACAAATCAATGACAAATGGACTACTCATAGAATTGTGGGATCTGTGTATGGAGAAGTGGATATTACTCAAAAAATAAAATTTCGATCTGTCTACAGTGTTGATGCATCTTTTACTAATAGAGATATATTCCGACCTATTTTCAATCTAAGTATCAATCCTATTTTAAACGATGCACCCGCAGGAGAAATCAATAATATAAATAGTGTCGAAAGACAACACAATGATTGGAGAAATTGGCAGTGGGAGAATGTAGCAACTTACAATGATGTTTTTCAAGAAAGACATAGTGTAGGCATTACATTAGGAACTACTGTTTTAAGCAACAGACATGATTTTGCTGGAGGGGCCAATACCAATTTGCCTAGTAATGATCCTGATAATGCATTCATATCCAATACCATTGATCCTATTGCTTCTCAGAGTGCTTATGCTGGTGCAACGGAATCTGCCCTACTCTCTTTCTTTGGAAAAGTCAACTATGATCTAGATGATAAATATTTGTTCTCTGCTACTTTTAGAGCAGATGGTTCTTCTCGTTTCGGGCGAAACAACCGATTTGGATATTTCCCTTCTTTCTCTTTGGGGTGGGTGATTAATCGAGAAGATTTTTGGACGATGGATGTCGTCAGTTTGTTGAAATTAAGAGGAAGTTGGGGACAAAACGGAAATGATAAAATTGGTGATTATAGCTTTTCTACTATCGTGAATGCGGGTCAAAATTACACCTTTGGCACAGAAGAGATTATTACCAATGGTAATGTTCCTTTAGTTTCTGCGAATCCTGATTTGAAGTGGGAGACTAGTACCCAGACTGACATTGGAGTAGATGTAGAATTATATGATGGCAAAGTAAATTTTGTAGCAGATTATTATATTAAAAACACCTCTGACATGTTATATGCTGCACCAATTCCTTTTGTAGCAGGTACACAAGCACCCGTAAGAAATATTGGGGAAATTGAAAATAGGGGCTTAGAGTTATCCTTGTCTTATCGAAATAGAGACAAAGCGTTTAAATATAGTGTTGGTGGAAATATTTCATTTGTATCAACAGATGTGGTCAGTTTAGGGGAAGGTGGCGAGCCTATTACCACAGGTAACGTATTCTCTGCGGGTGCGGTCTCCCGTACAGAAGTAGGCCACCCTATTGCTTCTTTCTTTGGCTATATAACTGATGGTATTTTTCAAAATCAACTAGAGGTAGAAGCACATGCTTTTCAAAATGAAAATACGGCGCCTGGCGATATTCGCTTTAGAGATTTAAATGAAGATGGTATTATCAATAATGAAGATAGAGATTTTATTGGTAATCCAACTCCTGATTTCACTTATGGAATCAATGCTGACTTTGAATACAAAGGTTTTGATGCTAGTATATTTTTACAAGGCGTACAAGGCAATGATATTTTCAATGGAATAGTTCGGTATGATTTCTCTTTTACCAATCGTCCACAATCCGTTTTAAATCGTTGGACGGGCGAAGGTACTTCCAATTCAGAACCAAGAGTTACCGTAAGTGATCCTAATTTCAATGCTAGAGTATCTGATCGATTTGTAGAAGATGGTTCCTATTTCAGAATCAAAAATGTACAAATAGGATATAGTGTACCAAATTCTTTAATCAACCAATTAAAAATAGATAAAATTCGATTCTATCTAAGTGCTCAAAATTTATTGACTATTACTAATTACTCTGGCTTGGATCCTGAGATTGGTGCAACGAATGGTGCCTTGGATATAGGTATTGATCGAGGGTTTTATCCTCAATCAAGAACATTTTTAGGCGGAGTGAATATTACTTTTTAAATTTATTTTTTTCAAAAAAGGACAAAATAAAATTATGCAAAAATCAAAATATCTAGTCTTCTCATTACTTTTTCTTTTTTCTTGTCAAAAAGATTTATTAGAAAAAACTCCTATTATAGGAGTTACTGAAGATAATTTTTATAAAACAGAAGCCGACGCTATCTCCGCTGTAAATGGCGCCTACGCTGCCCTACAATTTGAATTAACACCCGCTGGTCACTTTCGTTGGTTCTGGGGAGATATAATGTCAGACGATAGTGTAAAAGGAGGTTCTGGTGCAAATGACCAACCAATGCTAGCCGCATTAGAAAATTTTCAAGGACCTACAAACACAGAATTTTTAGAGGCAGAATGGGCCGCAAACTACGAAGGGATTTATAGAGCAAATGTAGTGCTTGAAAGAGTTCCGCCGATAGAGATGGATGAAGTAAAAAAAGCACAGGTCTTAGGAGAAGCTAAAACTATCCGTGCTTGGTTCCATTTCTTACAAGTAACTTATTTTGGGAATGTTCCTTTAGTTGATCGAGTTTTATCACCAAGTGAATATGGCATCGGTCAAAGTACACCCGCAGAAATATATGCCTTTCTAGAAACAGATTTGAAGGAAGCAGTTGCTACTTTGCCTTTAAAAAGTGAATACCCGCTAGAGGATATTGGTCGAATTACTAAAGGTACCGCGCAAGGACTTTTATTAAAGGTTTACTTATTTCAATCTAAATGGCAAGAGGCAAAAGCAATTGCAGAAGATATTATTAATTCTGGAGAATATAACTTGGTCGCAGACTACTCAAATATTTTCACCTCTGGGGGAGAAAACAATGAAGAGTCTATTTTTGAGATTCAGTATATGAATGCCTCTGGTGGAAACTGGGGTAGAAACAATGCAAATGAAGGGACCTTCTCCAATGTATTCCAACGACCTAGAGGCCAATTTGAAGGCTTCGGATTTAATCTGCCTACGCAAGATTTTGTAGATGAATTTTTCAAAGAAGGTCTTGAAGATCCAAGATTAAAAGCGACTGTTTTTAGAGAAGGCGACTTAATGGGAGATCGAGGACTTTTCACGAAAGAAGCAACAGGGTTTCCTCATGATTTTTATCCAAAAAAATATTTTAGTAACAAAGCAGAAGAAGCTCCTTTTGGAGATCCAAACCCTAATGGTGGTTCTAATGATAGAGTAATTCGTTATGCAGATGTTTTATTAATGCATGCAGAGGCAGCGTTTCATACGGGTGACGAAGCAGCGGCAAAAAGTTCTTTAAATAAAGTTCGCCAGCGAGTAAGCATGCGAGCGATCACAGCATCTGGTCCAGCTTTATTAGAAGCAATCTATCATGAAAGAAGAGTTGAATTGGGCTTAGAAGGTCATCGCTTCTTTGATCTAGTTAGAACAGGAAGAGCTGCTGCTGTTTTAGGCCCTCTAGGATATAGAGACGAAATACATAAAATATTACCAATTCCAGATTCTCAAATTCAAGCCTCTAATGGTGCTTTAAGTCAGAATCCTGGGTATTAGAAGGAAGCGCACGCACGTTTACTAAACCTCAAAGGTTTAGTAAACGTAGACGATCAACTTATTCTTTCATCGTTACATACGATAGATTCTGTTATAAAAAATGAAACTAAAAAAGATGTTATCAATCAATCATAAATTAATTCAAGGATGCTTTTTAGGTTTATTCCTATGCCTAGCGGCATGTGATCCTGCTATTGATGAGGACATACAAATCCCATCTTTACCAGAAGCTCCAAATATCTCTGTAGAAGTATCTCCCGACAATCCTAATGTAGTAATTATTAAAGATTTATCGGAAGGATTCTTTGCGAGAGTTTGGGAATTACCGGGGGGAACACCAGAGGTATCCACTCTA
>CAKZUM010000024.1 GCA_937921525.1 uncultured Saprospiraceae bacterium | reverse complement strand
CTCTAAACTGGGTGTTAATGATATAAGTGAGGCGTTGAATTTATCCAGAGTTCAAGTTTATCGAAAAGTAAAAGCCATTTTGGATTGCTCGGTAACGGATTATATTCAGAATGTGCGCTTGGAGCATGCCAAGTTTTTATTAAAAGAAGGGAAGTTAAGTATTACTGAAATTGCTTATCAAGTGGGGTATACTTCGCCTTCGTATTTTTCTACGGCTTTTAAGGCGAAGTATAAGCAGACGCCTAGTTCTTGGAAGGGGTAGGGGCAGGGAAAACGCACCTCGATATACTGATTATCAATGGTTTAAGCGAATAAAATTTGGCAATTTTCATTAAAAATGAACCAGATTTTAACTTTAATGTCCAATTTCCTTGTATTAGTTCAATTTTTAAGCCGCTAAGCGTATTTTAAATTGTTCTATTTCATTGATAATCAATGCTCTGAGATGCGTTTTCCCTGCCCCCAAGGGGGAGCGATTTTCGGTTAATTTCAATAGTTTGCTATACTTTTGATTGTTCTATCAAACAATTCAGACCAGTTAAGTTGGGCTTCTTATCAATTGAATTTTAAGCCTCAACTAGTCAGATAGTGATTGACTTACTACTTAGTTTAGTTGGTATTTTATAACGAAATACATCTCTGTTCTCTATTCTCTGTTCTGTTTCATCAAAGCCCAACATTCTCCACCACCTCAATCCCGTATCCACTTATTCCTAATTTCTTATCAGGATTATTAGTCATTAAACGGATCTTGGAAATACCCAAGGCTCTTATAATTTGAGCACCCGTTCCATAATCCTTTCTGTTCAATCCTTCTCGCTCTTTTGCCTGCGTAAGTTCTGACTCTGTTTTGCCTAGGCTTTTCATTAAATCAAGAACATTCTTTTCTTTCTCAGAATGACGCATTAAAATCAGCAAACCTTTTCCTTCTTCTGCTATTAAGTGAAGTGCCTTTTCCACTGTTGCAGGCTCTTTTGCTAGAGCCAGATTAAACATTTCCGTCAAGCGATCCACAGAATGTACGCGTACTAAAACAGGTTCGTCTGACTTCCAATTTCCTTTTTTAATGGCAAGGTGAACATCCCCAGTTGTTTTTTGTTTGTAAGTGACAAAATCAAATTCACCATACCGAGTATCAATAGAAGTCGTAGACACATGTTCGACCAAGCGTTCCGCATTCATCCTATAAGCGACCAAATCGTCAATAGAAATAATTTTCAAGTTATGCTGATGCGCAAGATCAACCAATTGAGGTAATCTCGCCATTGTCCCATCCTCATTCAATATTTCTACCAAGACACCTGCTGGATAAAAGCCCGCCATCTTAGCTAAGTCTACTGCTGCTTCCGTATGCCCAAGTCTACGCAATACCCCTCCTGCCTTTGCTTTTAAAGGAAAAATATGCCCAGGTCTAGCAAAGTCACTAGCTTTCGTATTAGGGTCTACAATCGCCTTAATACCAGTAGCTCTATCATAGGCAGAAATTCCAGTAGAACAGCCTTGCCCTACCAAATCAATAGACACCGTAAACGCCGTTTCATGTAAAGCCGTATTACTGTTGACCATCATATTCAACTGCAGTTCCTCTGCTCTTTCCTCTTCAATGGGTGTACAGATCAAGCCCCTACCGTGGGTCGCCATAAAATTGATAATTTCGGGCGTCACACAAGATGCAGCGCAAACAAAATCTCCTTCATTCTCTCGATCTTCATCATCTACCACGATGATGACTTCTCCATTTTTGATCGCTTCAATGGCATCATGTATGGAATCCAATTTTATGGGTAGACCGTTCGGTGTTTTATTCATTCTTTAAAGTATTTATCGAAGTTGTTTAAGAATACATTGCTAAACAACTTCATCAAAAAGCATTGGATCAAAGGTACAACTTTGATTATCGCAACATCCACTACAACGTAAAAGTTCTTATAAATAAAGTATATTCTTACCTATCAGCAACAAAGGAATGATGAAATAATAAATGTACATTTTTCTACTTGTTCTTTTTCCTTTCTACATCGTTGAAAAGCCTCGTGATAGCTAGGCTATCCCTAGCAGCCCATCCGCAAGCGGTTCAGAAGTTTCACTTCTTCATGCCTTGTAGAAAGAAAAAATAACGGCGCATAAAAACGCAATTTATTAATTCATCATTCCAAAGCCGCAAATTTGCTCATTATTATTTAAAATATTCGGGTATTTTTACCAAATTTAAAGAGAAAGCTAACATGTCTATCAAAAAATGGTTGAAGCGCTTGCCTATTCCGCTAACAAAAAATCATAAATATGATTTGCAAGCCAAAAAAGTGTTACAAAAGGTGTTGTCTGAAAATTCTAATTGTTTAGACATTGGCTGCCATGAAGGAGAGTTTATGGACTTGTTCTTAAAATATGCTCCTAAGGGACAACATATTGGTTTTGAACCACTACCGGACTTCTATTCTAATTTGGTAAAAAAATACCCGTCTAATTGTCAATTTCATAACATCGCATTAAGTGATTCTAAAGGCGAAAGTAGCTTTAACTATGTCATTAGCAATCCTGCCTATAGTGGTCTGCAAAAAAGGAATTATGATAAAGCAGGAGAGAAAGATACACTTATCACTGTGCAAAAAGACCAATTAGATGCGGTCCTACCTAAAGGATACCAACCTCATTTTATTAAAATAGATGTGGAGGGAGGAGAATACCAAGTGCTAAAAGGGGCTATTCAAATTTTAAAAAAATATAAACCTGTTATCATTTTTGAGCATGGGCTCGGTGCTGCTGATGTGTATGGTACTACACCAGAAATGGTTTATGAACTATTGGTAAAGGAATGCGGAATGCAGATTAGTCTGATGGAATATTGGTTGAAGGGGAAAAAGGCTTTTACTAGAAAGGCTTTTTGTCAGCAGTTTTATGATAACTTGAACTATTATTATATTGCCTATTCCTGACCTCTGCTAATAATACCACTCATCAATATAGCTACAGAATATTTTAGCTAAATTAATAGAGTCATCTATTGCTCTGTGTTGTGTGCCTGTAAACTCATGTCCTTCCTTTGTCAAGGCCTTATGTAGTCCTCTGGGCTTAGATAATCTTTTGATCTCTTTATATTGCCGTTTTAAGTCTAGATAATTATCTAGCCAATCATAATCTAAGTCATGTAGTTTTGAGTCGGTAATAAGCGCAGTTTGATCAAATTTTCCCCAAGAACATAATAAATAATCCTCCTCATCAATACCAATCCAATCTTGAAACTCTTCGATTACTTGCGGAAAGGTGTTAGCCCGATCTATTTGATGTTGGGTAATCGTAGTTAATTCTTCGCAGAAGGAAGATAGGCGGGGATTAATAATAGGTTTAATGAATTTATTGAAGGAGCCAATCTCTTCTCCGTAGCCATTTAATTTTAATGCGCCTATTTCAATGGTTTCTTGGACATATCCAGGTGGGCGACCTAACCAACAAGTGGCTTCCAAATCGTAGATGATAAAATTCATTTGTTAGGTCTTTAAAAGAACATTAATATGCAGGAATAAGATAAATAAAACGGATATTAATGAGATATTGTTTTTGAAATCTTATTATTATTTCTTTACACTTTTTAAATTTTATAAGTAGTACTGTTTTTGAAACAGATCGTCGAGGTTACAAACCATACCCGTCAGGCTAAGAGACGGACTCTTAGTAGCAGACACTTAGAAAGTGGCTGATACTTGAGGTCTACGAAAAGGTGTCAGCCATTTTTAAAATGTCTGCCACCAAGAATTCGTCGTTAATGACCTGATTATCTTTTTTAATAACCTGACG
>CAKZUM010000023.1 GCA_937921525.1 uncultured Saprospiraceae bacterium | reverse complement strand
AAAAAAATATGCTACCCAAGAACGTACATTTATTATCTCCTCGTTACTATGTGGTAAAATAAAAATCTAGTTTGTTAGTGCAGGTATATATAATTAAAAAGAAATGTCTTTGAATTTATTTCGCAAATCCATATTCACCAAGATAGCCATTGCCATAAAAAAGAAAGATCCCACCTTATCCGTTTCCACCATATCGTTAATTAATAAAATGGAATCTATAGCAACGATAGACAAAATAGCCATCAATATAATTCTTCGATAAGCTATATTTTTTGTTTGATGATATAAACGCTCTCCCAACAATAGGGTATAAAAACAAAGCAATAAAAAAATCACTAAGCCAATAATTCCTTGCTCAATGGCAACCATCAAAAAATAACTATGCACCCCTGAGTGTTCTGGATTATCACTTACATAGGTAGAAAAACTATTGACCGTATAAGGCACATAAAAATCATAAAAATTGCCGGGCCCAAATCCCATCCACGGTTGTTCTTTGACCATATGAAAACCAGCTACCCAACGATAGACCCGTTCCATTGTGGAAATGTCTTCTCCCTTTGCAGTCGCTTCTATTAAGTTATCAAATTTTTTGTGGGAAATTGTTTTATTAAAGTCTGGCGCAAAGTCTAAATATTTATTATCCGTAGAAACGTAAATTACCCCTGCCAAACCAGCTATAATCGCCAAGCCTATCGCTACTTTCATTAATCGAAATCGAATAATAAAATAGACGCCTGCTGCTAATACCAAACTTACATAGGCGGCCCTTGTATAAGTTAAATAAACGGCTATTAAAAAAACGATTATACAAACTACTAAGCTGCACCACTTCCAACTCCAACGATCATACCACGTAGTGGCATACCATAAATAAGGAAAGAATAAAACTAAAATGGCCGCATAAGAAACATGATTCCTATAGAAGGGCTTTAATACAAAATTCACTTCTTCAAAAGAAAATCCAGTCGCTGCATGTCGGACCAATATGATAAGAACCGTAAATAGTAAGGCACTAAATACACACCAGAAAAATAATTTTATATGCGCTTCCGTTTTTAGCAAATAGCCTGCTAAAAAATAGAAAGTAATGACATACCAACTTTTTGCTAATAAAAATTTAAGGGAAATAATAAACTGGTCGGAATTGAGCGTAGTCACAACTATCCATCCAAGATGCAAAATCAATAACAACGTCAAGGGATGCTTTAAAAAAGCAGTATTTAATTGTTTGCCTTTCTGAAGCGCAAACAACAAAAAAACACCTGTCAATAATACGGTCAATAACTCAGAAGGGAAGTCTGTGCCAAATCCTCCTGGTAATTCTATCTCTGTTGATAAGGGTAAGCAAATAAGTAATAGGTAAAATATTTTTCTAAAATCCACTATGGTAATAAATGCGCCCAAAAAAACGGCAGGTAAGCCGAATAGGAAATAACTATCTGTCGCTATACCACTGACTACACCTATGACAATACTCAAGGCAAGTCCTGTAAATAGGAGTTGGTTATTCGTGTATTGTGATAGTTTTAATTGCACTTCTATATAGTAATTTATTTTGACTTAGATCGTCTAGGATCGTCGAGGTTTGTAACCTCGATGCAGTATGATTATCGTATAGCATCGAGGTTACAAACCTCGATGATCCATGATTCACTTGGACTTGAACTTAAAAAAGCCATCCCCTACCCAAGCACCTCCCCCCAATCAACATCTTTATACGCATCAAATAGAAGAATACCAATGACACTAAATATCAAACTAATCAACACCGCACTCACCACAATAATCGAACGCTTAGGTCGAGATTTTATAACAGGAACCGTACCTGCTTCAATTAAATTGATTCCAGATATAGGAGAGTTGACGGCTGTTTGTAATTGATTTAACTGTACTTTTTGGAAACCGAGTCGAGTCCCTAATTCTTTTTCTTCTCGTTCTAATACCGTGACTTTAGATACCCCTTTATTGAATAATTGCATTTTTTCTTGCAATCGTTTTAACTCGTTTTTGTAGCCTTGTGCGATTGCTCTCATTAAGGCAATAGTATCTCTGCTTATAGCAGGGCTTTTTTCCAGTGCATTTAATCTAGCTAATTCTCTTGATAGTTTTGAGTCAGTCGTCAGAATTTGTTCCGCAAATATTTCTCCTTGAGACTCTGTATTAATTATTCCATAGGTATTTCTATAATGTCTTAAAGTGTCGTTGATCTGTGCAATATTATTTTCTTTTTCTTCAATATTTTTCTTTAGAGATTGCTCTAAATTTCCCAATTGATCTCTTATTACTTTAATGTATAGTTCATCTATTTTCCTTCTAGCGTCATTGACAATATTTGCCGCTTGTTCTTTATCAGTATCCTCCATAGATAATTCAATGGCATCCCGTTTGGTCTTCATGACCTTATAGTATTTGAAGAATTTTTCTTTTACTTTAAAAGGTGCTTTTTCGTTGGTAGTATCAATATCATAATGGGTATACAAATCGAATTTTCGGATGATATAGTCTGCCACTTCGTTAGACTCCGCAATCGTTAATAGTCGATCATTATCATTATCATTACCATAAAAATCTGTATCTCGAGTAGAGGTGCCAAAGATTTGACCAGGCTTGGCTTGGTCCATACTAGCTGCATAAAAAATACTAGTGGATTGATAATAATTTGGAAGGAGTAAGGAGAGGAGTGCGCTTAATAAACCTACGCCTAGACAGAGGTATATGATTGGTTTTTTCCATTGAAAAAGTACCTTAATAATATCTAACAAGTTTTCTCTTTGTTCCATTCTTGGAAATTCAATATTGTTATTTGCAGTTAGTTTTATCTAACCACATAGGTACATAGGGCACATAGTATAATATACCTATGTGCCCTATGTACCTATGTGGTTAAAATACTACGTCTAAGTTGTCCAACAACTATTCTACAGTTCTCGATATTGCACGAAAATACGACCCACATTAGTATAAAAGAAAAAAAGGGATGAAAATTGTAATTTTCATCCCTTTTAATTAATCCATAGTAGCAAAGCTACTAAATTAAACTATTTCATTTCTATCTAGCAAAAGCAACTGCTCGCTTTTCTCGAATCACCGTCACTTTTACTTGACCAGGATACTGCATTTCATCTTGGATTTTTTGAGAGATCTGGAAAGACAAATCATCTGCATATTGGTCTGTTACTTTTTCACTTTCTACAATAACTCTTAGCTCTCTGCCCGCTTGCATTGCAAAAGCTTTTTGTACACCGTCGTAGCCCATTGCTAACTCCTCTAACTCTCCGATACGCTTCAAGTAACTTTCTAGTATTTCTCTTCTTGCACCAGGTCTTGCACCAGAAATGGCATCACAAGCTTGAACAATTGGAGACACAATATTATTCATTTCTACTTCATCGTGGTGCGCCCCTACTGCATTACAAACTACTGGAATTTCTTTGTGCTTTTCACAAATCTTCATTCCTAAGATTGCGTGAGATAATTCAGATTCTTCTTCTGATACTTTTCCAATATCATGTAATAGTCCAGCCCGTTTTGCTTGTTTCACATGTTTAGGACTCAAGCCTAATTCCGCAGCCATTGCTGCACATAAATTAGCCGTCTCAATAGAGTGCTTTAATAAGTTTTGACCATAAGAAGAACGGTATCTCATTCTACCTACCATCTTCACTAGATAAGGTGCTAAACCATGAATATCTAATTCAATAACGGTTCTTTCCCCAATCTCTATAATTTGCTCTTCTAACTGCTTCTTCGTCTTTTCAACTACCTCCTCAATTCTTGCAGGGTGGATTCTACCATCCGCTACTAATCGCTTTAAAGACAATCGACAAACCTCTCTTCGGATCGGATCGAAACTGGAAATAACGATTGCTTCTGGCGTATCATCTACTACAATCTCTGCACCTGTTGCTGCTTCTAATGCTCGAATATTTCTACCCTCTCTACCGATTATTTGTCCTTTCAAGTCATCAGATTCTAGATTGAAAACAGATACTGTATTTTCAATAGTATATTCTGCACACATTCTTTGAATCGTCTGAATGACAATTTTCTTCGCCTCTTTATTAGCATTCGCTTTCGCCATCATGACCGTATCTTTCACTAATGCCATAGCGTCCGTTTCTGCCTTTGCTTTCACCGCTTCAAGCAATTGATCTTTTGCTTCTGCTTGGCTTAATTTAGCAATATTCTCGAGCGCCTTGATTCTCTCTTCATTAGCTGCATCCAATTCTTCTTTCTTCTTAGCAACAATTTTAATTTGTTTGTCTAAGTTCGCTCGAACCGTCTTTACTTCTGTCTCTTGGTGTTCGATCTCTTGCTTGCGTTGTGCAAAAGCATCTAACTTCTCTTTCAATTTAGCCTCTTGCGATTCGATGTCTTTTTTAAGTGTCTTAGACTCCATTTCCATTTCTTTCATGGAAATTTTGTGCTGAGATTTATCCTTTTCAAAATCGCTTTTCAACTTAGCAAAACGATCTTTCGCCTCTTGAATCTTCTTTTGCTTGATCTTCTCGTTTTTCGCTTCTGACCTACTAATTAATTTTTCCGACTTGAATTTTGCCTCGTCCTCTGTCCGTTGAGCAGTTAATCGAGCTTCCTTAATAATTAAGTCTGCCTTTTGATTCATCTCCTCAATCTTGCCTTGATTGGCTTTATTGGCAAGGGATTTTAATAAAAAAAATCCAGCAGCCAAACCTGCTACTAAGCCACCTATTAAAGTTGCTATTAATTCCATAATTTGATACTAAGTGTACATCTACTAAAAGGATAGTTAGTGAATGATTTCTCCTCACTAGTGACGATGAAATTTTCTTTTAGTAAATGCTATATTAAAAAAATGAAAGAGCAATACGATTAGAGTTGAAATAAGATAAGTAAGACTTAGTCTTCTATCATTGTACTATCCAAAATAGACTCTAAAAGTTCATCCACTTCTTGGATGGAATTGGTGAGTTGTGTGATGGGGATATTGGAAGTCTTACTAGATTGTGCCTTATGCAAATCCATAGCGTAAGTGAGAAGCGTCATAGCCAACAAATCCTGTTTATCTTTCTTATAAGTTTGTTGGAATTGAATGATTCTATCATTTAGTGCTTTTACCAGACGACGTACGACAGGTTCTTCTTTCGCATGTATTTTCAATGGATACGGACGCCCAGCTATTAATACTGTTATCCGAATCATATCGTCTTGCACTTCCATATTTATCTTGAACGATGACTTATGTTATTTGCACCCTCTCAATGTCCTTCATCTTTACTCAATCCTCTCTTGCTATTGCGTCAAGAAGCTGTTTGAATTTTACATTTTGAATTTGTTATGCCCCTTTTTTCGTCACCCTTCGTTGGCAAAATGCTCATTATGCTAAGGCATAACTCCACTTTTACCGCCTCGATTGACAAAAAAATGGACTATAACAATTTTCAAATTCTAAATCCAAACAGCTTCTAATTAAGCGCTTGATCGTCTAATTTTTCTTTATAATTGGTCAACTGAGCTTTTAAATACCTAATCTCAGCTGCATTTTGATGCAAGGTACTCCTTAAATTTTGATTTTCCTTAGATAGTACCTCGTTTTCTGAACGCATAACCTGTAGATTAGATGCCAGTATTTTGATTTTTTCTTTAATTTCTGCTACTTTTTGATATAGATGGTCCATGTTTTTTTAGATTAGAAGTCAGATCGCTATGCTGTCAGACCGTTCTGGTTAGCTTACGCTAACGGAACTGTCAGAAGTCAGATTCATTATGTTGACCACGGGACTGCTGAAAGCAACGTAGTCAACATCATAAGTCTGACAGCGTAGCGATCTGACTGCTGACACCTGACTTCTCTCATTCTAACGTCTAATCTGCGCCCCTAATTGTTGTTCAAAGGTTTGAATTAGCTTATTCATGTCCTTCTCTACCTCTTTATCTTTCAAGGTCTTTGTTTTATCTTCAAAATGAAAACTTACTGCATAAGACTTTTTATCCGCCCCTAGCTGTTCTTCATTTTGATAAACGTCAAAGAGTTTAATGTCTTCTAGGTTCTTTTTGATCGTTTTCCTAGCCGTTCTCACCACATCTCCGAAAGTCACAGACTTATTGAGTACTAAGGCTAAATCCCGTCTTACTGTTGGGAATTTACTGAGTGCATCCATTTTTATTTTGTGCTTCTTGGAGGCTTTTACTAGCGCATCAAAATTTATATCCGCATAATAAACTGGGTGCTTGATACCCATACCTTTAGAAATGGATGTTTGTACTTTTCCGAAAACTGCCAACTGCTGCTGCCCTCTGAAATATTTATACCCTACTGAGAAAATATCGTCTTTTAATGCTTCTTCTTGGAATTTCAACATTCCTAAGCGGTGCATCACCTTATTGACTACTGCTTTTAAAGCAAAAAAGTCAACAGTACCCTTATTAGTACTTTGCCAGTTTTCTTCCTCTTGTTGACCAGTAAGGAAGATGCTTAGGTGTTGTTTTTCTTGGTGGCCGCCCTCTTCTTTCGTTTTATACGTTCTACCAAATTCAAAAAATCGTAAATTAGGATTCTGTCGATTTTGGTTATGTACAATAGCTTCCAAACCGCTAAACAACATCGTTGGTCGCATAATATCCAAGTGGATATTAGAGGTATTGTTGATAAAAACTAAGTCTTTAGTAGGTATTGGTAATAAAGTTTCGTGGTATTTAGACTGTGTCAAAGACACTGCCATCATCTCATTAAAGCCTGTAGCAGCCAAGAAATCACTCAATACATTGCGTAATTCCTGTGGATTAGGCCGCTGAATAGCAACAACCGAATTCTTAACCTGCGTAGGAATAGGTACTTTATTAAAACCAAAAATTCTTAAAATCTCTTCGATAACATCCGACTCTCTGGTGACATCCGCTTTGTTCGTAGGTACTGCTACTCTAAAGAAGTCATTAGAAGATTCGACAATCCTCATTTCCATTGCTTCCAGAATCTCGTGTACTTTTTCTTTTGGAATATCCACTCCAATCAGTCGATTGACATTACTATAAGCTACTGTAATTTCTAATGGAGCTATTTTATTTGGATAAATATCTACTATGTCAGAAGCAATTTCCCCACCCGCTAATTCTTTTATTAATAAAGCAGCACGCTTCAAAGCGAAAACGGTAATGTTAGGATCACTTCCTTTTTCAAAAACTTTTGCCGCATCTGTCCGCAAATCGTGAGAAAAACTCGTTCTTCTGGTCGTTTTCGCATTAAAATGAGCTGCCTCTAAGAAAATATTCTTAGTCTTATCCGTCACCCCTGATGTCAAACCTCCGAATACTCCTGCAATACACATGCCATTGGAATCACCATCACAAATCATTAAATCTGTATCTTTTAATGATCTTTCCACTTCATCTAATGTCGTAAATTTTGCACCAGTTGGCAGGTTTTTGACAATCACTTTACCACCCGTTATTTTGTCCGCATCAAAAGCATGTAGAGGTTGCCCTAACTCATGCAGCACAAAATTGGTAATATCGACCACATTACTAATAGGTCTTACACCAATAGCTGTTAAACGCTTCTTTAACCAATCAGGCGACTCCCCAATCGTTACGTTCTTAATAGATACGCCAGAATATCGTGGACAAGCAGTAGTATTTTCTACCACGACTTCAATCGGTAGATCATGGTTATCTACTTTAAAATCAGCTACGGAAGGCATTTTCACTTCGCCCGTATGTCCATAGTTTATTTTTAAAGCCGCTGCTAAATCCTTTACAGAACCTATATGATTAGTGGCATCTGAACGGTTAGGGGTCAAGCCTATTTCGTATACATAATCTGCTTCTAGCTCGTAATATTCATTGACTGGCATACCGATACTAGTCTCCTCTGGCAAAACAATGATACCTGCATGGCTTGTACCTATCCCTATTTCATCCTCTGCACATAGCATTCCTTCAGAAGCTTCGCCTCTTATTTTCCCTTTCTTTATTTTAAAGGACTCCCCTCCAGTAGGGTACAATTGAGTACCTACCGTAGCAACAACCACTTTCTGACCTGCTGCTACATTTGGCGCACCACAAACGATTTGCAATGCTTCCTCCGCACCAATGTTTACTTTAGTAAGCGAGAGTTTATCTGCGTTGGGATGTTTGCCACATTCTATCACCTCACCTACCACCAATCCTTTCAAACCGCCTGGAACACTCTCCACTTCCTCCTCACCTTCCACCTCTAAACCTATATCCGTCAATATCTCTCCGATTTTAGCTGGATCAAGGTCAATATTTAGGTAGTCTTTTAACCAATTAAGGGAAATTTTCATATGAAATATGCCTGTGTAACTAAAAAGCTGCAAAGATAGCCATTTTGGCTATAAAAATGTAGCTTAGACCTCTGGTCTGAGTAGGATAAAGAACTACTCAGACCAGAGGTCTAA
>CAKZUM010000022.1 GCA_937921525.1 uncultured Saprospiraceae bacterium | reverse complement strand
GTTCTTTATCTCCTCCTGCCTCTGTTACTCTAGTAAATAGATTTGAGATAACTGATGTTCCATCTTGTTCTAACTTAAAGGCTTTTTCCGACATAAGAGTAGAAGGATTGGCAGATGGTGAATTTCAGGTTGGTCTAAGTCTTAGAGAACGAATAACAGTAGATTCTCTGAACCGCTTTCATTTAGGTTTAATAAAAGAAACTTCAAACGGTTTTTATGAAAACTATTTACACGAACTTTATTGCCTTTCTTCCGAAAAAACAGATGTAGTGAGTATTTCCTTTGCGTTAGAATCCACTACTGCAGCCTCCGTTACTATAGATAATTTGCTTATTGATTTGTATGAGTGAGTCTTGATCCTATCACTGTAACAGGCTGATCGAGAATGTTGTTTTTGGCAGACTTACCAAGTTTTTAAAACTTGGTAAGTCTTGCTTAACTCAAATAAAATAGTCTCTTTAATCTCTTCCTCAGTCTAGGAATAATAGTTTTCAAATCTTCTTTTGTAATAAGCCACATGAGTAGAACCTGCCTGTTTCGACAATCTTGAATTCCTCTTTCTAAAGGATTTTATATTTTTTATTATCTCTGAGAATCTTACCTGTAGTCGATATGCCTTCTGCATACATTCACTAATAGAACGCCCCATTATGCCCAAAAAATAGGCTAAAATATTTTGATTATTGTTGAAATACATTAGTAGATTTTTTTCTAAAAAGGATAAACCTATATTTTGTTTAGTCAGAGAGTCAGAAATATAGGTGTCCTTGAGGTTGTTTTAAATTATTCTAATTCATTGCCTCCAGAACGGTGCTATACTATAACAAATAAGAAAAAAATATAGCAAATCGAACATTAAGCTTTCTCATAAGTTTTAGCGAAGGTAGATCATATTATTTAACGCGGGTGGATTGGCTGCTTTTAGAATGGCAGTAGATAGTGAAGATGTGGACTTATTTAATGATGAGGATAATTTTAAGCCAGCTACATTTAGTGCTATTGGTGGTGTGGGTGTAGATATTAGTCGTATTGCTATTGATCTTACTTACGAGTACGGTCTTAGTGATCTTCTAGAGGATGGCAATGGTACGAGGAATAACATTGCCAGCCTTACGCTAGGCTTTGTATTTTAAACTCCTTTTCCTTTTTTCCCTTTATGGGAAATTTCAATTCGAACAAATTTTAAGTAACTTTTAATTATAGGCTTGACGGAGGTGGTAATGTATTGCAAAAAAAACCCGAATGCAGTAATCACTATCTTGTAAAGAGCCTGACGAATATCTGTCTTCGAAGTGGCGATATCATTGTCTTCCTTCGTCGGCCTTTATTATTTTTTCTTCTAAGAAACTCAAAAAATTAGTGCATAGCCCAGCTACGGACTTACTTTTTTGAGGTTTTTAGAAGGAGAAAGAACAAGCATAATGGCTTAAGTTATTTTGTTCCTTTCACTAAGCCAGCAAGAATTTTATGAAAGATCATTTATTACTCATGGCTAGTTTGGGTATGACGACATTGGTCATGGCATGGCTACCTTCTGTATCAAAAAAAATAAAGATAAGCTACCCGATTATACTACTTGGTATAGGCGTGTTTTTGTATTATTTGGGCTTGCCGGTGCCCATGTCTAACTTGTTTGATATTGATAAACAACTCATGTACTTCTGCGAAATAATGGTAATTATTTCTTTGATGGGAGCAGGGTTAAAAATAGGAAATGACTATCGGCTAAAAAGTTGGGAAATGCCTTTTCGATTAATAGTATTTACTATGCCATTAACGATGATCGCTATATACTTTTTAGGAATTCATTTATTCTCTCTTAGCTTGCCTGCTGCGATTCTTTTAGCAGCCACCTTAGTTCCTACAGACCCCGTCTTGGCTGCTGAAGTACAGATAAAAGACATGGAGCAAAAAGAAAACAGCATAGCGAGTCAATTTGCATTGACGGCAGAGGCAGGTATAAATGACGGGGTAGCGTTTCCATTTATTTTTATGGCCGTTTTAATTGCGGAGGCAGGTGGATGGAACAATTTTGATTTATCAAATTGGCTGTGGGATAAGTTTTTTTTAAAGATATTTCTAGGGGTATTGATTGGATACCTATTGGGTCGTTCTATCGGATATTTATTAGAAAGTTTACCTGAAATAAAGGGTATAAAAAATCCACATGGCTTTGTCGCTATATCCATTACGCTGATGACTTACGGCATTACAGAGCTTCTGCATGGATATGGATTCTTAGCGGTATTCATTGCTGCCCTAAGTATTCGATACGAGGAAAAGATACACAATCGGGTCGAAGAAAAAATGCATCATTTTGTGGAGGAGGTAGAACGGTTCTTATTGGTGATTTGGCTGATTCTTTTTGGTGGTTTTACTTTAGACGGCATATTTGAGTATATAGATTGGAGAGGAATTCTCTTTGCTTTAATGCTTATTTTTTTTATACGACCTATATCTGGAATGATCGGACTATGGGGGGTAGATAGATCTGCTAGTGATAAATTAGCAATCAGCTTTTTGGGTATTCGTGGAATTGGTTCTTTCTTCTATTTGGCTTGGGCGTTTACCCAAACTAATCTAATCCAAGAGAAAAATGAATTGTATGCTATTACCTCTTTAGTAGTTTTATGCTCTATTATCATTCATGGTCTCACAGCACCTCGAATCATTGATAAGCTTGTTCAGCAAGATAATGGAAAAGGTTAAGAATCTAATTGAAAATATCGAGGTAGTTTAGCGTCTATGATTTATTTACAATCAACTACTTCATTGAAAAAACGCGATAGTTTAGGTTCTTTAGCTAATTGCTTTGCTGTTTTAAATATCCTCTCCGTATAATTACCATATTTAGGCATAAGCTAACACAGCTTTTGTTTTATTGGTTTCTTTAGCCATCAATGCGTTTATCTCTAGTTTTATTAATTACTTGGATACGCAATTCGGTCATTTTTCCACCTTTGTAGCCATAGTTATTTCTATCCCTGTGTCATTAGGAATAATTACTGTTCTTTTTGCAATGATCTTTAAATTCTTACCTGATGCAAATCTGAAATGGAGAGATACTTGGAAAGGAGCGATTTTCACAGCGTTATTATTTAGTGTCGGAAAAGACCTGATTGGATTCTATATAGGAAACAGTCAAACAGCTAATTTATACGAGGCAGCAGGTAGTGTGATGGTTATTATGGTTTGGGTCTTTTTTGCTTCCACTATCTTTCTCTTTGGCGCCGTATTTACTTATGAACAAACCAAAATGAATGAAGGAGAAGTACCACCAATGGGGTATGCAGTAAAAACAATCCATAAAGAAATTGAAGTTTCATCTGAGGGCGATGACGATCAAAAACCGTAATATAGGACATTCAAGAATTTCCAAAAGGACCTATCTTGTTAAGAGATTTTGGTTGGTCGCCAAGTGAAGATTTTGGCGGACATAAGTTAAATACGATTCGTAGAATTTTAACTAAGTACCCTCACCTACCTTTTATTTTTTTAGGAGATAAGTAGTGCAACAAAAATAAGCATACAATTTTTGATGGCTTGATTGTTTACGAGACGTTGACAAGCAAGCTATCCGTTTTAAAGTTGTTCATTTATTTTTGTCAGACTACTTACGGCTGCTAAATTTACTTTTTTACAAATATCAATCCCGTATAAGCAGGGAGATTAATACAAGTTTGGCAGTTATCCCCAACAGCTATATTACTTACTTCAAAATCTCCAAATTCTTTATCGTACCCCTTCCAATTACTATTAAATTCTAATTCCCAATCACCGTCACAAGGCATTCTTAAATCATAATCTGTAAAATCTTCATTGGAAAAATTGAGTATTACCACCACGCCGTCTACCGCCTTATCATCAAACCAACGTAGATAAGCAATAACTTTATTGGCATCATTGTAATGAATGATTTCCGTGTTTCTACCCAATAATCCTTTACTTAATCCAGCATGATTGCCACGTAGCTTTATTAGATCTCGATGTATATTGAAAATACCTGAAAATTTCTTTTTTCTTTTCCAATCAATTGGGTCTTGATCGCAAAACCATTTGTCTTCTAATAATTCTTTACCTTGAAAAATCATCGGAATGCCTGCGCTCGTCATCGTCAGGATTGTAGCTAGTACAGATAATTTTTTGCTGAAATAATTATTCACATCTTCTGCATTTTCGCTTACCTCAGAGGTGATTCTGGCTTGTCCGTTGGCCACTTCGTCGTGAGATTCTGTAAAGATGATTCGTTTAAAAGCGTCTCCTGAAGGCTCTCTAGAAATGGCAGCAGCAATACTACCCAAATTTCTACGACTATCTTCTTGTTCTAATAAAACAGACCGAACATCATGCGCAAAATTAATATCCCATTGTGCTCCAAATCCCATCCCATTTTCATAGTTAGTACTGTTCGTTATATACTCCTTTAAATCGGTATCCTCCGCAATCATTATTTTTTTAGGAAACCGCTGTTTGGCTTCATAATTTATTCTTTGTAATAATTCATATCCTTCCTTCAGATTATCTCCTTCGTTTTCCCAGCCCTTGACATTTCGAATATAAGAAACGGCATCGAAGCGCAGACCGTCACAACGATATTCCTCCAACCACATCATGACATTGTTAAAGATGTAGTCTCGAACTTCTTGCCGACCATAATCAGGACGAGTATCACCCCAGGGCGTATTAGCCCGCCAATCATTATAAAAGTAAATACCTCCACCCTCGTTTTCATTCCATCCGTCGTATCGCCACAAGTCTAAGTCACTTGGCCCAAAATGATTATAGACGACATCCAAAATAACGGCCATTCCATGTTCGTGCGCCTTTTTGACAAACATCTTGAAATCATCTGGATGCCCATAAGCCTCTTCTATCGCATAGGGATGCGCAGGATTATAACCCCACGAAAAATCACCTGCAAATTCATTGAGCGGTAATACCTCTATACAATTAATTCCTAAATCTTGTAAATGTGGAAGTTTATCGACAGCTGATTTAAATGTCCCTAATTTTTGTTTGCCTTTGACATTGAACGTACCGATATGCAGCTCATAAATGACCAGACTATTCCAGTCTTGAATTTCAAAGTTGTCGTCTTTCCAATCAAAATTATCTTCGTAGATAATACTATTGCCTACTGAATTTTCTATTCTCCGAGCATACGCATCTGCTTTTTCTAAAATTTCACCTGATTCAGTTTCGATTAGAAATTGATACTTTTCACCATTTTTAGCTTT
>CAKZUM010000021.1 GCA_937921525.1 uncultured Saprospiraceae bacterium | reverse complement strand
AAGAAAATCAATGCTCGATATAACCAATCTGAAAACTGATAATCCGACACGACAAAGTAAGGAATGATACAAATGGCAATTGCCAAATAAACTACAATCGGTGTATATATTTTTGCCAAACGCCTAATCAATAACTCTGTTTTTGATTTACGAGAAGTTGCATTTTGTACCAATTCCAAAATACGAGCAATGGAACTATCATTAAATAATTTTTCTACTTTCACTTCAATCACACCATCCAAATTAATAGAGCCAGCCATTACTTTTTCATCTTTTTGAACATTTTGTGGTTTACTCTCTCCTGTAAGTGCTGCGGTATTGAGCGCCGCTTTATTGGAAATTAAAATTCCATCCAAAGGAATTTTTTCACCCACCTTAACTTGTATTGTTTCACCGATTTGAACGGTGTCAGGATTAACCGTTGCGTAAGCATTATTTCTAAAAACATTGGCTATGTTTGGACGTACATCGAGCAAGGCTTTGATATTATTTTTAGCTCGTTGTACGGCAGCCGTTTGGAATAATTCTCCGACGGCATAAAAAAGCATCACCGCCACGCCTTCGGGGTATTCGCCAATGGCAAATGCGCCAATAGTGGCTATGGACATCAAGAAAAATTCCGTAAATACTTCGCCTTTTCGGAGGGCTTCCCACGCTTCTTTTAGGACGGGCAAACCAACGGGTAGATAAGCAAGTGTATACCATACAATTTTTACCCATCCCTTAAAAAATGGAGCTGCTAACAAATGTTCCGCTGCTAAACCCGAAAGTAACAGTACCAAACTAATCAAAGCAGGCAAATAGACTTTCCAACCTGATGGCCCATCGTGACTATGGCCATGCGAGTGGTCGTGACCGTCCTCTGCATGATGTTCTTCTTTTTCCCGCACTAGCAACGGGGGCGTTTTTTTATCTATTTTTTCTTCTAAGGAACAGCAAGTTATTTTGCCGTTTTTATCATAAGAATGAATATGGTTTTCGTTTTTCATTTTGTTATTTTTTTATACCAGTTGCTACAAATACACCTCCTCTATTGAAAGTATCATTGAGCGTAAAGTTCGCAACTTGATTTTCTAAGTATTGATAAATAGGACGGTCAACTTCCCCCTTGCCAATCCATTTAATAAATGCCCCTCGAAGGGTGGATTTTGGAATGTACCAATCCATAATAACCAATTTGCCTTTGGGCGATAAAATGGAAAGCAGATTATCAATCACTTTTTCCCATTCTGGAAAACCAGATAAACCTAAATCACAAAAGATGGCATCTACTTGAATAGACTTCCCTACATTTTCCTTTATCCATGCAGGAGTGATTTGAGTAGCATCTTCTTTTATGAGTTGGATATTGTTCCAATTATTTTCACTCTGCTTTTGTTTAGCTTTTTCCAACATACCTTCCGAAAGGTCAATACCAATGATTAATCCAGAACCATTTAAATATTTTTGAAAATATTCAAAATTTTGTCCTGTACCACATGGTATATTTAAGACGGTAGTACCTTCTTCTAGTTGAAGTTGTTGAATAGCAAAATTTCTGGCTTTGTGGTAATACCTTTTGGGCGACAGCCAATCATAATACCTTGAAAATTTATCGTAATAACTAATGGCTTTTTCTAATTCTTTACTCATAATTTTATTTCTTGAATGAACAATAATACCAAAGAACACTAGAATACTTAGGTATAAAATTCATGTACCTCAATTTAAAATTAGAGCCAACGTCTAACTCGATTGAAATAGTCTTGATAAGTTTTTCCGTGACTATTTTTTAAAAAATCTTCTTCCAACCTAATTTGAGTGTTAATGCTAACCATTAAGATGGCAACAATCAGCAAGGTAAAGGCATTTGGAATGATTAAAAACAAACCAACATTCGCAATCATCACACCCAAAAAAATAGGGTTTCTCGAAAAAGAGAATAAGCCATTAGTGACTAATTCGGTTTTGTTCTTTTCATCAATGCCAATTCGCCAGGAATTAGCCATTTGAGATTGAGCGACCCAAATCCAAACAAGGGATAATCCTAAACAAGCCCACCCAATGTAATCTAAATAACTGGATTCCAAATACCAAAATGGTAATAGGTATTGATGCCATTCGTTTTTGAAAGCATAAGTTTTTGAAAGCATAAATAGATACCACCACTAATTCTAATAAGGTAACAAAGGAATAGACCTTGCCATTATAACCATGTGCATCATCTGTTTTATTAAAAGTCAACGGGTTAACCCCTGTCCTCTTCCAAAGCAAATACGACCGTAAAAAGAACACAAAGAAGAGAAAAACAAGCAAAAACATAAATAGATAGATTCCTGTATGCATCATATTTTTTCTACAAATTTAGAATAGTTTTCTATGCAATAAAATTGCAAACTTAGCCTTGACAATTTGGGCAAACACCTTTTATCATCATCGTCATTTCTTTTTGGACATAGCCTTTAGGAAGTTCCATTTTTGGAATGACCTGACTATTAATACAAGTTATCTGCCTACATTGCTCACATTGAAAATGCGGATGCTGGTCAATGTGATGAATGGGGGAACAATGTTCCCTACATAAAGCATATTTTATTTCACTTGCTCCATTATTAATGCCATGAATAAGTCCTTTTTCTTCAAATGTTTTGAGGGTACGGTACATAGTAATCCTATCTGATTTTGGAAAGGCATTTTCCAGCTCCATCAAACCAAATGCTCCGTTATTTTGTAAGAAGTATTCCAATAGTAGCTGTCGCATCGGGGTGATGCGGACAGCTTTTTGTTCTAAAATTTTATTTACTTGCTCCATAGGAAATTAGATTTTAATGTTCATGCTCCAATTCTCCTGCTTTTGATTGGGCATATACATAGTACGCTCCTTCCGTTACTATTTTCATCCCATCAGGAATTTTATCAACCAATTTTACGGCAGTAAAGCCTTTATCAGTAGTGCTTGGGATGACCATTATCTGTTCAAATTTCAATTCCTCACTTTCTCCTTGGTCATTTGCCACATAGATATAAGAAGAAGCACCATCTTTGATGATTGCTTTTTCTGGCAATGCTTGGACAGTTTGGTCATTCAACCAAATTTTAGCTTCTACAAATAAATCTTTGATAAAATTAGGTCGCTTTTTCTCTAAGTGTCCATGAATACGCACCGTCTTATTCTCCGTATTGAATTCTTTACCAAGAACATGGACCTCGCCATTATAAACAGCATTTCCCAAAGCAGGTACCGTATAACTAATCTTCTGCTCAGCTTTGATATTGGCAATGTCTTTTTCAAAAATATCCAATTCCAAATGCAAATGGTTTGCATTTACAATTTCCATGAGTTCCAATTCAGGTGTAACATACATTCCATTGTGCATTTTTATAGTGGTAATATAACCAGCCATTGGAGCATAAATAGGTACTCGTTGTATTATATTGTCAATCGTTAGGTCATTGACCTTAATTCCTAAATAAGCAAGTTGTTTGGCAATACCTTTCAAAGTGGCTGTTTTCATGTTGACTTCCGCCTGAAGTTTTTGCACATTTCTTTCTATTCCTGCATTAGCTTCTACCAATGTTTTTTGACGAGTAAGTTCTTGCTTATCAAAAACTAACTCCGCAGCCACTTCAAGATATTTTTGTTGGTGCTGGATGAATTCAGGATTTTCTAAATAAGCCATGATGACCCCCTTTTTCACATAGCTCCCTTCCACGTATTTATTGCTGCTTTTGATAAAACCACTTGCCTTTGCACTTACGGAAGTCAAAGCATTCGGAGGTAAACCTAAAGTACCTGTAGCAATTACATAGTCATTGATTTTGATTTGGGAAAAATCGCCAAATTGAATGCTCATGGTTTTTATCTGCTCCTTGGTCAAGTGAATTTCTCCTTCTTCATGCTCTTCTCCGTGACCATGACCATCCTCTTCCCCATGCGTTTCTTCTACCGCACCATGATTGTGCCCATCCTCTTCCGTATGTTGAGCCGTTTCGGCTCCGTGATTGTGGCCATCTCCTTCTGTATGTTCGTGACCACAAGAGAAAAATAGTAGCATTACCCCTACTGATAATATGGATAGGATTGATTTATTGATAAATTTCATGATAGAAATATTTTTATTGATTTGACAAAAACTGATACAACACGACTGCTTTATTATGCGATAAAACCTGCTCTAAATACTGCTTGTTATTTTTGGAAAGCAGATTGAGTGTGTTGAGTAATTCGAGGTAGGAAATTGCTCCTGCCTGATAATTAAGTTTGGAAATACGCTCAATTTCAGGAATGAGCGTATCCAGTTGTTCTCGATAAAAATTGACACCTTCCGCATACAGTTGAATCGTGTTTTGGACAGTACGCAATTCTTGTTTAGTTCGCAGACGTTCTGCTTCTAAGTTAGCTTGAGCCACATCAACTTGTAAGCGTTGAGCCGTAATTCTTTTATTGGTCTGCTTATTGAAAAGTGGAATCTGTACCCCTGCCTGTAACCCATGTAGCCAACCCCCATCAAAATATTTTTGAGTAGCGTACCCCACATTGAAATCAGGTTTTCTACTTGCTTTCATTAATTCAACATTTGCCTGTTCAATCTGAATATCTTGACTAGCTAACTGCATCCGAAAAGAATTGATACTATCGTTTAAAGCATAAGAAATGACCATCAAACTATCAGTCGAAGTAATGACTTCATTGGTATTGAGCAAGCCTGCTAATTGCTTTTCCAAGTTGTTGATTTCTATAGTTACTTGATTCGCTAATAAACGGTACTCATTCAAAGAGGATTGAATAGTTAGCAATTCTATTCGGTTGGCTTCTCCGACATCTGCCCGAATTTTTGCCATTTGAGCATATTGTTCATACATGGGAATAAGCCTTCCATATAACTGTCGTACCTCTTTCCGTTGCTGCAAATCCAGATAATTTTGTTGCACTTGCAATCGCAATTCTTTTTCTGTTAATTGCTGTCGCAAAACGCTTTGTGCCACCTGCTCATTGCGTAAACTATTCTGTGCTTTGAGCGTGGCAGGGTTAGGAATATGTTGTATAATTCCTATTTGATTGACCCGCTGCCCATTCTTCCTAAACAATCCATCACCTTGATAGCTAAATTCCGTCGAACCAAGATTGTATTTTAAATTCTGTAAAGCCTGACGCTGCTCAATCTGTAAAGTGGCGGCTCTAACGGAGGGATTATTAGCAATAGCCATCTCAACCGCTTCGTTCATTGTAATTGGTCGCTGTTGTGCTTGTGCCGACCAACCAAAAAACAGCAACGGTAGCAATATCATTGCGCTATTTGCTGGTAATGATGGTTTGTTTTTTCCTTCCTGCCAATTCGCCAGCCAACTATATAAAATGGGCAAAACCACTAATGTTAAAAAGGTTGCGGTTAACAAACCTCCAATTACCACCGTAGCTAATGGGCGTTGTACCTCTGCCCCTCCAGAATTGGAAATTGCCATTGGAAGAAAACCAAAAGAAGCCACCATTGCAGTCATCAATACAGGTCTTAATCGTACCCTTGTACCCGTAATAATCCGCTCTCGAATATTCGTCATTCCTTCATTTTTCAATTGATTAAAATATCCAATCAAGACAATACCATTTAAAACGGCAACACCAAATAAAGCGATAAAACCAATACCTGCCGAAATGCTAAATGGCATCCCTCGAAGCTCTAAAGCCCAAATACCCCCAATAGCGGAAAGTGGAATAGCAGTAAAAATCAATGCTGCTTGTGAGATAGAACCAAAAGTAAAAAAGAGTAAAATAAAGATAAGTGCCAACGCAAGTGGTACCGCTATCATCAGTCGTTCGTTGGCAGCTTTGAGATTTTCAAATTGACCACCATAAGTAAAATAATATCCCACAGGTAAATCAATTTTAGCATCTAATTCCGCTTGGATTTTACTAACTAAAGTTTCTACATCCGTATCCCCTACATTCACCCCAATGACAATTCTACGATTGGTGTTTTCTCTGGAAATCTGCATAGGCGCATCCGTCAATTCGACATCCGCTACTGCTTGCAAAGGCACTTGCGTTCCATTGTCCAAAGTGATATATAAGTTTTGAACATCGGCTATGTCTTTACGATATTTTTCATCCAACCGAACCACTAAATCAAAGCGCTTCTCTCCTTCATAAATAGTCCCTGCACTTTCGCCAGCGAAAGCACTCCTTACGACTTGATTAACCTCTTTAACTTGTAGACCATACTGCGCCATTTTATCATATTTAAATTTAATAATGATTTGAGGCATCCCAATAGTTTGCTCAACATTGACTGTTCCCACCCCACCAATTTTAGTGATAACGCTTTCCGCTTCTTTAGCCTTGCTATAAATTAGCTCTAAATCTTGACCATATAATTTAATAGCAATATCTGCTTTTGAACCGGTCATCAATTCATTAAAACGAAGTTGTATTGGTTGTGAAAATTCGTAACCCACTCCAGGAATGGCACTTAATGATTTTTCTATTTTTTCAAACATATCCTTTCGATTACTCGCCGAAGTCCACTCTGATTTTGGTTTCATAACCAAAACATAGTCACCAATTTCAACGGGCATTGGGTCGGTCGGTATTTCGGCAGAACCGATATTGACGACCACATCTTCTATCTCAGGAAATTCACTTAATAGTTTCTTTTGTATAAGGGATGCCATCTCGATACTTTGCGAAAGCGAAGTGCCTGGAGGAAGAATTTGTTGCATCGCCAAATCACCTTCTTCCAAGGTGGGAATAAACTCCCCACCCATTCTGCTGAAAACGATAAAACTAAAGACAAAAAGAGCAAGCGTAGCCAATACGAAAATAGCTTTAAACCGTAAGGCAATATTCAAAACAGGGGTGTATAGCTTTTGGAAAAAAGAAATAATACGGTCGGCAATTGTTTTCTTATTAGAAATATTTTTACTCAAAAATAAAGCTGCCATCATTGGTACATAAGTCAAGGAAAGTATCAATGCGCCACCAATGGCAAGCATGACGGTTTGAGCCATTGGGATAAACATTTTTCCTTCAATGCCAACCAATGCGAGGATAGGAATATAAACCATCAAAATGATAATTTCTCCAAAGGCAGCTGAACTTCGGATTTTAACAGAGGCAGTTTCCACCTCTTTATCAATCTGATTTTGTGTAAGTTTTTGTCCTGCAAAACGGGTCTGCAATCGGTGAACAATTGCCTCTACGATAATAACTGCACCATCTACAATCAATCCGAAATCAATTGCTCCGAGGCTCATTAAATTGGCGGAAATACCTAGCCAGTTCATCATCGACACCGCAAACAACATTGCCAATGGAATGACAGAGGCTACAATCAAACCTGCTCGCCAATTTCCCAACATCAACACCAGAATAAATATGACAATTAGCCCTCCTTCCAGCAAATTCTTTTTAACGGTTCCCATAGCGGTAGAGACTAACTTATCTCTGTCCAAATATGCTTCAATGACGACTCCTTCGGGCAAAGACTTCTCGATTTGTGTTACTCGTTCTTTTACTCGTTCGGTGACTGCTGCGGAATTGGCTCCTTTAAGCATCATCACTCGACCACCGACCGCTTCTTCGCCATCTCTTACTAATGCGCCATATCGAGGGGCTTTTCCAAATTGAACAGTAGCTACATCCTTTACCAGAATGGGTCTTCCATTTCGGACATCTACCACTATATTTTCCAAATCCGTCAATGACCGTGCAACGCCATCTGTTCGGATATAATAGGTGTTGGGGTTTTTCTCGATATATGCCCCTCCCGTATTTTCATTACTATTTTCAAGGGCATGAAAAACGTCGGTAATGCTAACGCCTATGGATTTGAGTAAATTAGGATTGACAGCAACTTCGTATTGTTTTAGGAAACCACCCATAGTATTTACCTCTACCACTCCTTCAATTCCAGACAACTGGCGACTAACTATCCAATCCTGAATACTTCTTAAATCTGTTAGGGAAAATTTATCTTCAAACCCTTCAGCAGGTCGAACAACATATTGATAAATTTCTCCCAAACCCGTTGAAATTGGTGCCATTTCAGGTGTACCCAATCCTGAAGGAATATTGCCTTCCGCTTGTTTGAGATATTCGCTGACCAGTTGGCGAGATAAATAAACGTCCATATCTTCCTCAAAAACAACCGTTACAACTGAAAGTCCGAAGCGAGAAATGGAACGTATTTCTACTAATTGCTGAATGTTTTGTAGTGCCAACTCAACGGGAGTTGTAATAAATTGCTCTATTTCCTGAGTTGCCAAGGTTGGCGATATGGTAATGACTTGCACCTGATTGTTGGTAATGTCAGGTACGGCATCAATAGGTATCTGTCGCATGGAGAATACTCCCCAGACGATGAGGGCTGCTACCAATAGCCCTATCACAAACTTATTCTGTATCGAATAAGTGATTATCTTATCAAACATATTAAAGTAATGTTTAGTTAAACCAATAAAAAGGAGACGTGCGGACATAGGTATCCTGCAAAAATGGTTTAGCTAAACATTGGCGGTTGCCAAATGGCATTATTATAGGAAGAAGGAAGAAACGTTGAAATGAAAGAAGGAATAGTTTTAACAAGAAGAGAAAGAGGTTTAAGTTGCAGAGAGGAGTTTTTAGGATAGTCTATTCCGCTAGAACAACAACTGCAGATACAAAAGGGAGAACAAGTATCATCCCCACACCCCTTAGAATGTTCCTTGTGGTCAGTACTATGAGTATGCTCTATCTCAAAAAAATGTTTAGCTATTTCCACAATATCACCACCACCATCACCGCATGGAATAAGCGATAAGGCAATCATATGAATGGATAATATGTAAACAATAATTTTCATCAATAGCAAAGGTATGGTGAAATTTAATGCAATACAATTGCATTTATGTAAATTTTGAAAAAGGTGTCTTTTGAATCCATTACAAATTAGAAGAGCCAAAAATTCTTCCATCTCCATGCGATGAAAGAATTTTCAGGTTTAAGCTTCATTCGAATAAAAAGAATACAGTTGTCATTTATTTACGACCTGTACTTTATAAGATCTATTCAAACCTTCCCCCTTCAACTGAACCAAATAAAATCCAGTAGGTAAAACTTGGTCAGCAAGAGATGTAATTAACTTATTCTCATAACTACTCACCGTTTTAGCATGCACTAACTTTCCAGTATAATCGAACACTTCTAAGTTGATTTTTTCCTTATTAAAAGCACCTTCCAAGGTAATAGATTCATTGCCTAGAATAGGATTGGGATAAAGTTTAAAAGAGGCATTATTTGAGGGTTCTTCCGTACTCGTGCTAATATCATTGAAATATTGTTCCGCAAGATTAAAGGCATCCTCAGCTATTTCTACTCCGATAAATCGACCAGGAATATCATCCGCAGGCGGATGAATACCGCCCCAAATACGAGATAAACTAGTTTGGTCTGAGGCATCTCTATAGGTAGCCCATTGCAAGATAATATCTTGGCTTGGCCCTTCTTCAAAAACTAGAAATTCATTTTTCTTAGCGACAAACTCCCCTAGCCCACCAGGGAAATAAGTATCCCCTGTTAGCTTGGTTAATATTTCTGCAGCAGCTCTCGAAAAGGTAGAATGGCCAGAAATGAATCCTGCGAATGGTGGCGTAACAAAAGTTGGTCTTTGGTAAGGCCACCACTTTTCTGATAGCACCCACCCTACCCCAGCAACATCTGTTTCGGGGTCATTGATAAAATCAGGTCCCTTCCAAGCATATAGTTTTATTTTTCCTACATGCTCATTATTCTCTCCAGCAAGGGGGTCTCCTTCTTGAACGATTTCAATGAATCCTTCTTGCAAAGGTAATCCTGCGACATGATAATTTGGTAAATTGGGGTCGGTTGATTGCCCTCTTTCGCCCATATATCGAATAGCAGAAATGGGTCGTAAATAATCGTACCAACCCTTAATGCCCCATGAGGCAACAGCTGCATCGTGCATCCCACCACCTAGAATTAAATAGGCTTTAACATCCCATTCTAAGGCATCCATAATCTCTCCTTTCCCTTTAAATCGTCGCTCAAATTGAGGATGGTCGTTTACATAATTTAAAACGGTAAACCAATGACCAGGAGGTGTCTCTGAATCTGGGCCATCTGCCCAAAATTCTGCTAAAACTCTGGTATAATCGCCTCTTGGTACAATCTGAGGTTCATAAGGTTGTCCTGTATGTGGATTGACAGCATACCCTTTGCCTGTATCTCCTCCGTCAAATTGCTGATAGAAACTTCTGTATCCTTCTAAATCGGTGGGTAATTCCTCTAAAGGAACATTGCCTAAAGATGCAGGAGAAATATCCAATAGTACCCCATCTGCTGGGTCAAGATGAGCAGACCATAAGCTAACCATTGAAAATCCCCATAGATAACCATCTCCACCTGTATCTTCATCAATGTATGGTGGATTCCCTGGGTCATGATAAACCCAATAGTCATTTCCTTCTCTTTGGTGAATCGTTAAATCTTCTTCTTGTAAAGCAAAGGGTGTTACAATACCCCATTCTGGGCTTAAAAATTCAGGCGCTCCACCAGGGAGTTCGTTACCACTTTGGTCAATAAATACCTCGAAAGTCAAGGGCTGCCAGCGGTTGGGATCCCATAAGAAAGGATTAGTTGTTAGTTCAGGAGCAATTGGAAAATTAAAATTTCGGTAATAGAGATTAGTATAATCATTCTGTTCATTGGAATTATCTTGCAGACCAAATTCAATCATGTTTTCTGCTAAATAATTACCTAAAGCGGCACCACTTCCATCCGCATAGTTTGTTGATTGAAAGGATGCATCATAACCCATCGTACTGAATTGTGTTTCAATAAGTGGAAGTGTTTCAGCTGCACCTGGCGAATTTTTAAACCGATGCATTAACAGCCGATACATTGCGTAACTGATAACCGATTCTCTTTGTTCTTGGACATTATTATTTCTAGCAATACCATCAAATGGACAAGTAAAGCCAGCTACCGTTTTACCTAAAAAGTAGGTTTCTGCCTTATCGTCAAAAGCGGCCCAAGCATCATACATCAAGACAGAAGTATGAAATAAGTTTCTAGCATGTACGGTCGGACGGGCAAAATCATTTCGGATAGCATGCAATAATACTTCATTCCATTGCCTAGCCACCGAATGTTGAGCACTTCCAATTATTGGGAGTACTAAAAGGAACAATAAGGGTAAATATCTAAATTTCATAGACTAATTTTTTATCAAAAATCAATTTCAATCTCCACAACCTAATTCTATTTGGGAGAATATATCATTATTAGGGAAACAGTTACCAGAGAGTACGAAGTCTGGTTGATATCGAAGTAAATCGGAATCCCGTAGCCCATTTTCTAAAAAAACAGTTAAGTCTTCCAGTTGCGTTTCTGTTAAACTGAGCGGTCTAAATTGACGAGCAATTTGTGAAGATGGTATATTCTTATTTTCAGGAACACCTTCATTAAAATAATCAACAACTTCCTTCAACGTTTGCTTGCTACTACCATGAAAGTAAAAATCATCATCTCCCAAGTTGTATAATTGAGGGATTCTGAATTTGTACATATCTTCTTCTCTGCCTGTAAATTCTCCACGACCTAAGTTTTTAGTGTCTGCCTCAGATGTGTTAAAGGCTTGTCCAGTTTCATATAAGTCTTTCACTCACAAAGCATAAAATTCATTTGCGCCTAGATTAGCATTTTTATGGCATTGGTAACATTTAGCATCGGAGAAAAATACTAAAGCACCTCTTTTTTCTTGTTCCGTCATTGCAGTTCTGTCTCCTTTTAAGTATGCTTGGAAAGGTGCCTTATTCGTTATCAATGCTCTTAAGTAAGCGGAAATAGCAAAGCTGGCAGTCCGTTTGGTATAACGCTCTTCTTCTGGTAAATCGCCAAAAGCCTCATCAAAGTATTTTCGGTAGCCATAGCCATCTAGGACTTCATCGGTGATTTCCATTCGATGCAAACCCATCCCTTCAATGTTTTGGGTTTCCAACGCTGCAAGCCCTTCCTCATTGCGGTCTGTTCCTTCTGCCACGAGCCACCTATCTTCTGTTCCAACGTTGACGCCTTCACTACCGAATCGACCATTCCAAGTGCTGTTCTCTACAAAAGCTACATTTAAAACACTCAATGGGCGAAGTCCTTGTACATCCATTTCGTGTGCTCGATAAGCATTTAATTTAGTCCGTCCTTCTCCATTTTGTCCAAAACCAATACCTCCATCGGCTATTCCTTGAATACCGCCTGGTCTAAATCCAGCCGAAGGAATATGGCAAGAGGCACAAGAGTAAGTTTTTTCGCCTGCTGCTTTATTGGGTGCTAAACCCAATCCTGTCTCAAAAAACAGCCACTTACCAAGATGTACCTTTTCCTTAGTCAAAGGATTATGAGCATCTTGAGGAATAGCAGCAAAGTCATCACTTTCAGGTAAAATAAAATCGGCCATATCTGCATTTTTGGATGCCCTAGTAAGGGCCGAATCCAATAACTGGTCTAATGGCGTATTCAGATATACTTTATCTTGATTACAAGCAATGATTAAAGTAATACCAAAGAGTAAATACAATAATCGTATTTTCATTTTTAGAACTTTTTTAATGAATAATCCATGTATAATTGAATCGGTTTTTGGAATTATTTCATTTTGAGTTCGACGCTGTATAATGTGTTGGAAACTTTAATCGACGTTAGTAGGCAATTAGAAAGGTCTATTTCCAAGCCCATCGAGGGAGCTATAATTGGAAATACGCCGATTAAAAGTAAAAAAATAGAGTAAATTATAAAAGAAAGGACTGAATGAAGACAGGTATGTCTTTGAGGATTAAAGGTGGTTTGTACTGAAAGACCGATAGAATATCGGTAGTAAGAAAAATAGTATCCTCTACCAATGAAACAGGAACAATCGAAATATATTGAAAGCTATTGTGATTCAATATAAATTGACCTGATTGATTGGTTGAAGTAAGGTCTGCCTGAGCCAACAGGTGCCGATTGTGGCAGCAATCTTTTTTATCAAGAGAGCAATCCATTTTCTTGGTCACTTGCCGTTTAGACATTTGGCAACTTTTCTGCGAATTGTCGCCTTTAGCTCCATAACAATCTGCGGCATCCCCAATAAAACTAATAGATTTTAAGTGTCCTTGACAGAAGTGCATATCAATAGAGAATCCTATTGATGAAAAAAACACCAAGAATGCCATGCATAAACTTATAATCTGATATGTTTTATGGTTTGTATTCACACTATTTATTACGGTAACTATCTCAATTTAGATACTTAGTAAACTGGATTTCTCCACTTATATTTTATTTTTTGTTATTTTAACGCTAAACTTATATAAGATGCATAAATCTTGCCATTGTTGGGTGTTAGACATCACAATATTTTGTCATTGAGACAAACATATTAGAGACCACTAAAAAAGATATTAATTGAATTGGCAAAAGTGCCATAATACTCCTTATGGGTCATGCATAAAACATTCTCGTCCCCACTCAAATTCTTTGATAAGTGTAAGTCTTACATATTTGTATTTATGATGGAGCCCTTTTTTATCTAATCCTTCCCAACATTTATCTACATCATCTACTTCCAAAAAGACCATTGAGTTATTACACCATTTTTTAACATAATAATCTTGTAGGTAAAATCCTAGATTTTCATTGACTTTAAAGAGGCTCATTTTTTCAGAAAGTACTACTTCTTCGAATCCTAGTTCTTTATAAAAAGTTCTGGATTCTAGATAGTTTTTTGCACCTACAAAAGTTCTTATCGTTTTTGCTTGAACATTCATTAGCAACAATTTTTTCCTTCTTGAATGGGTGGGCAGGCTATCGTTCCATAGCTACAATATACGCAACAATCTCCTGATTTAGGCTTTAATAATGTTTTACAACTTTCACATTCATAGAAAAATTGACAAGCATTTGTTGGCATCGTTTCTTCTTTTGTAGCCTGACAATTGGGGCAAGTGATAGTAGATTGAAGTTCGACTGTTGTCATTGCTTTAGTATTATTTTTTTGATAAAATTGATAGCCTCCCCATGCTAAAAAAACTGCGCCAGCAGTCATGAAAAATCCGCTAAATTGTTCTAACCCAGCAGAAAAAGCAGCGAAACTAGTCGCACCTCCAATACCAATCGCTAGAAAAGGTAACCAACAACAACTGGTTGCCAGTACAAAGGCAAAGATACTTCCAATAAGAGATTGTGTGGTATTTATTCTCATATAAAATCTATTTCTAGCTAAATAAGAAAAGTAGCTAGTTTAGTAATTAACCTTTTGTTTTTTATACTGTTTCTTTTTTAAAAAACAGGTCTATAATTGCATTTATTTGTTGCTTTTTCTTTATGCTAAATTGATAATAAATAACCGTTCCTTCTCTTTGCGTACTAACTATTTGGGCATCTTTTAATTTTCTAAGGTGTTGGGATACTGCAGGAATTTTCATGCCCAAGATATCGCTCAAATCACAAACACATAACTTTCCTTCTTCTTGTAATAACAAAAGAATTTTTAAACGTACTTCATTTCCAGTTAATGCCAGCAATTGAGCTACATCTGGAAGGGTTGATTCTATTCTTTCTACTTGATTTTTGCACCGTAAAATTTGCTGTTCGTCTCGGTAGGCTCTTATACAGGTATTTGATATTTTTTCCATAGGTCAAAGATATAGGTATTTTAATATTTAAGCAATTGCTTAAATAGGTTTTTGCTGAGAAAACTCCCCCTCCCAATCCATCGAATCAACAATTAATTAGCCTAATCTAGAGAAACACCTCTCAACCGCAAAGAATTCATTATAACAGATACTGAACTAAAACTCATCGCCGCAGCCGCCAACATTGGTGACAACAAAAGACCGAAAAAAGGATAAAGCACCCCTGCTGCAATCGGTACACCCAAAACATTATAGATAAAGGCAAAAAACAGATTCTCTTTGATATTTTTCATTACGGCATAACTTAGATTTTTGGCTTTGACAATCCCTTTTAAATCACCTTTTACCAAAGTTACTTCGGAGCTTTCAATAGCCACATCTGTACCTGTACCCATTGCAATACCTACATCCGCTTGGGCTAAGGCAGGGGCGTCATTAATCCCATCTCCCGCCATTGCTACTATTTTCCCTTTTGCTTGTAAAGCTTTAATAAAATCTAGTTTGTCCTTTGGTAAAAAATCTGCTCTAAAATCTGCTAGTCCAAGTTGGTCAGCAACTGTTTTTGCGGTATTCGCATTATCTCCCGTTAGCATAATCACCTCTATTCCTTGTTTTTGTAAAGCCGAAATGGCTTGTGCGCTCGTTTTTTTAATGGCATCTGAAATAGTCACAAAGCCCAATACTTCTTCATCTACGGAGATATAAGAAACGGTTTTACCCTTTTTTTGCTCGGCAATCACTTGGCTATCTACGGTTTCCGAGACTACTGCTTTTACTTGTTGCATTAGCTTTTTATTTCCCAATGCTATTCTATGATTATCTACTGTACCAATGACTCCTTTACCAGAAACAGATTCAAAATCATTGACCGCATGTAAATCTATATTTTCCTTTTCGCTATGCTTTACAATTGCCTCTGCTAGTGGATGTTCGCTATATTGATTCAGAGAGGCGATGTATTGCAATAAAGGCAAGGCTTTGTCCGAGGTGTTCACTACTTTTTCTACAGAAGGTTTGCCTTCGGTTATCGTTCCCGTTTTATCGGTAATCAATACATTTACTTTGTCCAACTTTTCTAAAGCTTCTGCATTTTTGATTAACACCCCATTTTTTGCCCCCTTCCCTACTCCAACCATTACGGACATCGGTGTAGCTAAACCTAAGGCACAAGGACAAGCGATAATTAAGACGGCAATCGCATTGACAAAAGCATAAACCATAGCAGGAGCAGGTCCTACTAAATACCATACGATAAAAGTAAGGATGGAAATACCGATGACTATTGGCACAAAGTATTTTGAAATTTTATCCGCTAATTTTTGTATTGGTGCTTTGGAACGACTAGCATTATTGACCATTTCAATAATTTGCGATAACAAAGTCTCAGAACCTATTTTCTCAGCTTGCATCACAAAGGATTTTGTCCCATTTATCGTCCCAGAACTTACTAAATCACTTATTTGTTTATCAACAGGAATCGGCTCTCCTGTAATCATTGATTCATCTATACTACTATGCCCTTCGGTGATTACGCCATCAACAGGTACTTTATCGCCCGGTTTGACTCGCAATAAATCCCCTACTTTAATCTCCTGGATAGAAATAATTTTATCCTTGCCATTCGGTGTGACCAATACGGCTTCGGTTGGTGCTAATTTGAGTAATTCTTTTATTGCTCCACTAGTTTGACTATGTGCTCTAGCTTCTAACAATTGCCCTAATAAAACCAAAGTAATTATGACCGTAGCAGCTTCAAAATAAACGAAGACCGTTCCACTTTCAGTTTTGAACTGTTCTGGAAAAACGTCAGGAAACAAAAGCGCAACTACACTAAATATCCACGCCACACCTGTCCCAATTCCAATCAAGGTGAACATATTCAAATTCCAAGTCATAATAGATTTCCACGCCCGCTCAAAGAACATCCAACCTGCATAAAACAAGACAGGCAAGGATAGTAATAGTTGTATCCAATTCATCGTATGTTGAGAAAATAGCTTAGCTAAAGGATTCCCTGGAATCATTTCTCCCATAGCCATAATGAAAATCGGTACCGTAAAGAGGATGGCTATTTTCATTTTTTTCAATAGCTCCTGATAGGTTTTATCTTCAGCTGCCTCTGTTGGTTGCATCGGTACTAAATCCATTCCACATTTTGGACAACTCCCAGGCGCATCTCTAATAATTTCTGGATGCATCGGACAAGTATATTGAGCTGAAGTAACCAGTTTGGGCTGTTCTACTAAGTGCATTCCACAAACGGGGCAATCACCAGGTTGGTCGTAGGTTTTCTCTCCTTCACAATGCATCGGACAGTAAAACACCCCATTTCCTTCTTGTTTGTTGGAATGGCTTGACGTAGTGTGTTTAGCTTTTTCACCTTTCATCCCAATCGTATAATGCAAACCTGCTTTGACTAGTGTTTCCTGTAATTTTTCAATAGGAATGTGGGAAGACATTTTTATTTCAACTGTTTCTTTTTTTAAGTCAGCAGTTACTTTTTGAATGGCGTCTAAATTACCTAAAGCACCTTCAACGCTGTTTTTACAACCGTTGCAAGTCATGCCTGATATTTGATAAGTATGTGTCATGTTTTACCTTTTTTGTATGTTTACTAAGTTTTATTTTTAATTTTTATTAATTCTGTTAAAAATTTTAGCATGCCAAACAATTCAAAGTCCATAACAGGAGTCAAAGTACCTCCGCCAATTACCTTTATTGGATTTTTTCTCGTAGGATATTTATTGGATTATTGCTTTCCATTTTCTTTAGATTTAAATAATTCAATTAAGCTGTTTGGAATCGTATTAGTAGGGATTTCTTTTCCATTTGCTTTTTGGGCAATGATAACAATGAAGACTAAGCAAACACCTGTTAGCACTTTTCAACCTACTACTAGTATCATCAAAACAGGACCTTTTCGATTTGCTCGAAACCCAATGTATGTAGCCCTTGTGTTACTTTACTTAGGTTTGGTATTCTGGTTAGAATTATTCTGGTGCTTATTTTTATTACCTATAGTTATAGCTATTGTTCATTACAAAGTGATTTTGAAAGAAGAACAATACTTAGCTACTAAATTTGGCAAAGAATATCTAGACTACAAAAATCAAGTAAAACGATGGGGTATCGTCTAAGGATTTAGTAAAAAAAATAAGCACTAGTTATGTAAATCATTTATTTATTCACTTCCTTCCGAAGGGTGCATACCAGCTGCTAAATCATAAGAACCGTCTTGATGTGGGGTAATTTCATAATAAAAAGCAGTCGGTGCCTTATAATCTCCAAAGGTTCTAATTCCTTGCATATCACATTGCATATTATAAATCCGAATTTTACCATCCTTTTCGGCAACGGTATAAAATCCTTGGGCAAACCATTTCATTTTGTAAACCAATTCTTCGTCTAATCCATCCAATAAATCTCGATTAATTGGAAAGGCATTGAATTCAATTTTATTTCCTTTGAGCATGGAGTATTTCCCAATATGCAAATGGGTTTTATCTCTAGCAACTCCGTACCAAGTCGTATTCCCAATAGCAACAGGAACGGTTAACAATCGAAAAGAAGGAATTTCTTGAGCTTCTAATTGTTCATTAAAAATCTGCTCAATATGTTGTTTATTGGCAAGGGTAAACAGTAAGTATAAGGAGCTAATGATTAGTCCTAGGTTATTAGGTAAGCCTCGTTTAGCCTCCTTTTTTTTATAATAAAATATGCTTCCTGCGACCCCAACTATTAATGGAATCGTATAAACAGGGTCAATAATGCTAATACTATCAAAGCTTACTCGCCAATCCGTAAAAGGCAAGAATAATTGCGTTCCAAAACTAGTGAAAGCATCTAACAATACATGTGTAAACAAGGCTAGAAAACTAAAGAACCAAAGTTTTCTGAAAGAGACGGATTTCGTCCATTTTATTTTACTCAATAGGTAAGCAAATAGGAATGCGCCAAGTAAGCAAAATAAAATAGAATGGCTATATCCGCGATGGATACTTATGTTTTGAAAGGTACTAAAAAAAGGGGTGAGCAGAACATCCAAATCAGGAATTGTACCTCCAATAGCTCCTAAAATAGCCGCTTTATGACCGATTTTTTTACCAAGAATCGCTTCGCCAACGGCAGCACCGAGCGCAGCTTGTGTTAGACTGTCCATTAGTTAAGTTTGTTATAAATGGAAGCTACTAAATATCCAATCCCTCCCCAAAACAAAAAGGAAATAGCAGCACCTAATAGTGTTTCTCCAATAGGAATATTCATCCGAATGATATTGCTAAAATCCATCCCATGAAAAAGTAGATTAGATAGTTGTACGATACCCTCTTTCCCTAATAGTGCCATTACTAGAAAACAACCCAGATAGAAAACGACTGACGTTAATCCAGTTGCAAGTGCCATTTTTTTTTGATTTAATGTTGCCATCATTTTGTTTTTGATTTAGAAAATAGCAGGATAAATTATCCTGCTATTTTCTAAAAATAAAAATTAAAGAGCCCAATTATTTAATGCTTATGTCCATTTGCTTTATGGTCTTTATTTTTTACATAATCCATTCCGCAAACAGGACATTTACCTTCTTTGTCGCTCCCACTATCTTTACAATGCATTGGGCAAACATATTCGGAAGTGTACTCTTTTCCTTGTTTGTCGGCAGCAGCGTTTCCATTGCCACAAGAAGAAAATGCAATCCCTGAAACGAGAAAAGTGGTTGATAAGAGAAGAATTTTAAAAATTTTCATAGTTAAATATTAATGATTAAAAAAAACGACAGTTTCAAATTAATTACAGCCTAACTGTCTTTGAGACATTCGGTCATTATTCGGAAAACAATTACCAGAAGGCAACTGAGTTGGTTCGTATCTCTTCAGATTGTTATCGTAAAGTCCATGCTCTAGAAAAGCAGTAATTTGAGTAATTTCGATTGCTGTAAGATTTAATGGCTTAAAATCAGGGGCTAATTGATTTTTATCCATTCTTTCATTTTCTGGTATTGCCTGATTTATATATTCAACTACTTGTCGGATAGTACGAAAACTAGCTCCATGTCCATAAAAAGGACTATCTTTTAGATTATATAATTGCGGCACTTTAAAAAGATAATGGTCTTCTGTTTTTCCTGTAAAACCACCACGGCCCAAATTTTGTGGATTTTCCAGACTTGTTTTAAAAGTAGGTTCTGGACAATCTATTAAATCGGACATACCTAAAGCATAAAATTCCATACTACTAAGTGCAGGAGTATTATGACAATTACCGCACTTAGCTTTTCCAAAAAATAGTAAAGCTCCCTTTTTTTCTTGCTCGTTAAGTGCTTTGGAATCTCCTCTTAACCATTCTTGAAAAGGTGCTTGATTAGACAGTAGTATTCTTTCATAAGCGGCAATTGCTAAACCAGCATTTTTAATGGTATAACGCTCCTCTGTGGAGACTTCTGGAAATGCCGCATCGAAAAATTCTTTGTATGCTGTAGTATGTATAAACGTAGAATCCATCACCATTCTATGGACTCCTAGACCTGCAATAGCCTGGGTTTCTAAACCTTCAAAGCCTAAAGAATTAATTGCTTTAGGTGTTTCTGGTGTCCACGCTTGTTCTGTCCCTACATTCTTTCCTGTTGCACCAAATTGACCGTTCCAAAGCATATTCTTCTGGTATGCCGTGTTCATAGTAGATGGGGAGCGAATAGGTTGTACATCTAGCTCATCCCCATGATATAAAGCATCTTTTATTCTTCCTTCTCCATTTTTTCCAAATCCAATTCCACCATCTCCAATACCTTGAAATCGCCCTGCTTGAAAGCCTGCACTTGCAAAATGACAAGAAGCACAGCTAAAAGTACCTTCCTGAAAATTCTTCGTTGGCGCAAGAGCAATACCCGTTTCATGAAATAAAAGCTTGCCCAAGCTTACTTTCTCTGGTGTCAATGGATTTTTTGGGTCTTGAGGAATATTAGTCAAATCAGTCTCTTTTGGCAGAATTAGACTTTGCCCTCCATTTTCGCTTATAACTTTTTCAATTGTTGCTAGTAGTTCTTCATCTAATAAATTCGTTTTTTCTTCTTTAGCACAAGCATAGAGTAGGCTAAAGCATAGTAGTACGATAAGTTTTCTCATGTTCTTTTTTTAGAGGGGGATTATAAATTTAAAATTAAATGTAATTGCCTCTAGTCAATTCTTTCCTTTTTTAATTAGTCGGGCGGTCATATTGACAGCATCCATATAGTTTATCATAAACTTCTTTTTTTGCACGATGTGTATCGCTGTCATATCCAACATCTGCTATTCGTTGTTTGATTTTGTCTAAGCCTATTTGCTTGGCATCATAAGCAACAGACATTTGAGCTGTTTCTCCGTCCCAATTAGCTAGGGCTACTCCTTGTACATCTTTTAAAGCCCCTTCAATTGTTTTTTTACACATTCCACAATTACCATAAACTGTAAATTGTGTCTTTGTTAAGGATGTGTCTATTGTAGCCGTACTACTTACTTTTGCGGCCTTAGCTGTTCCTTTTTTTACACTATGACAGCTTTGACCTGATACAGAACATACTAGACCCATTAGTGCAAAAGCAGTTAAAAAAAGATACTTTTTCATTTTTAAATTTTTAAAGCGTTGAAATTAGTAGGCCTATAAAGAGACCTACAATTAATAAAATGATTAGATTTTTTTGAAGGTTTTTAATCCTTTTAATAGCAGTATTTTCTGTCTTCAATTATTACTAAGGGACTAATTATGAGTCAATATAACTTCCTTCAATAGCCAGATTCTCTCAATTGCAGCTATCTTTCTTTATATTCTATTCAATACTTAATTGAATAACAACTAAAAGTTGTACTCACAATTAATCCTGTAGTAATTATATCATCCTTAGTAGTCATACTAAAAGTGTTATATCTAAAACCGAATACTTAACCCGCCACCTCCACCAAAGCGATTATCGTAACTTCCTGTCAATGAAAAATTTTTAGAAAGCAAGTATTCTACACCTGTATTCCATACAATTTCTTTATTGAAATTTTGCTCATTTTCTAAAGTATTGACAGCTCCAAAATCAGCCTGATATTCATAATAACCAAAAATTGAAAACCTTGGAAAAAGCATCACACTTCTACCAATCCCAATCCGAGGACGTAGTTTATTATCAATCCTGACATCGAGGTCAAACAAGTAAGGTGTTAAAAATCGCATCCCTACAACGGCGGTTACTTCTAAATCATCTAACTTTTCAGGAATGGTATTCTCTACGTTTATTCCACCGAAAACCCTAGCGTAATCGTAGATATAGCGTTCGTAAGTAAATTCTGCCTCTAAGTTTTTATTATAACCAAACTCTGCGCTTAGGTTAAATTGATTTCGGATATTAGAAGAAACCAGATTTATAGCGGTCATTTGAGAGGCGACGTCTATCAATCCCCATGTATAAAAGAGGTTTGTTTCGTGAACCAATTTAGATTGAGGAAAGGCAGTCATGCGCTTATCAATTGGCGTGTCGTAGCTAAAAATTCTGGTCATTCCAGACATCATGTGATACAAAATATGGCAATGAAAAATCCAGTCGCCATATTCATTTCCATAAAATTCTATAGTCACTTCCTCCATTGGTGGTACATTAACGGTATGCTTTAGTGGTGAATATGCTCCATTTTCGTTGATAACTCTAAAGAAATGTCCATGTAGGTGCATTGGGTGGTGCATCATGGTTAGGTTATTCATTCGGAGGCGAGTCACTTCTCCTTCTTTGATTTTAATACGGTCCGTTTCTGATAATGGAACACCGTTCATGCTCCATATATAGCGATTCATATTACCCGTTAGGTTGAGTAAAATTTCTTTAACAGGAACATCCTTGGCATAAGTGGTTTTTTGTGGAGATTTTAGAAAATCGTAATTATACGCTGTTCCCATACTCCTGCCTGACATTTTGCTATCACTCTTTCCCATATCCATATTATCATGGTTCATCTCTTTATTCTCCCTCTTATCCATTTCTTTGTCCTTCTTCATTTTACCCATTGGCAGGGTGTCTTTTTGCATGTCCATTTTATCGTGATTCATCTCTTTCATACTGCCCATATCCATTCCATCCTCCATTTTTATTTTATCCATTGGCAGGGTGTCTTTTTGCATATCTATTTTATCGTGACTCATCTCTTTCATACTGCCCATATCCATTCCATCCTCCATTTTCATTTTACCCATTGGCAGGGTGTCTTTTTGCATATCCATTTTATCGTGACTCATTCCCTCTTTATGTTCTTTCATCTTTCCATGCTTCATACCTTTCATTCCCCCCATATCCATATTATCCATTTGCATCCCATATTTCTTTTTCATGGCAAAGCGTCCATCTTTTTTTGGATTTGATTTTAAAGCAGGTGCACCCATTTTCATCTTCATCTTAGCCATTGACTTCATCATCCCAATCTTATCAGGTCTTGGAATAGTAGGTGCAGATAGTATCGAACCATTTCCAAGAAAAGCGGAAGTTTGCCCCGAACCATCTTGTGCCGTTGCCCTTATTTCTAATTTTCCATCGGAAGGAATAGTGACTATAAAATCATAAGTCTCGGCAATAGCAAAGAGTACTTTATTTTTTTGAACAGGAACTACATCTAAACCATCACTAGCAACCAAGAACGGGTCTTCGCCACCAAATGTTAGCCAGAAATAGGTAGAAGCTGCGGCATTAATAAAGCGAACACGTACTTTTTCTCCACCTTCATAATCAGGGTATTCTTGGGCGATTTCCCCATTGGTGAGAAAAGCAGGATAATAAACATCGGCAATATCTGCTCCTTCCATCCGCTGTTTCCAAAAATTGATTTGCGCACCTAATGCGCCCCTTCCGATTACTTGGTTCAAGGGGGTAGCTGTTCCTTTTTTAATACCCATCCACTCATTTCCTCTTTTTAGATTTCGCAGGACATTCATTGGCTTGTCATTTGTCCAATCTGAAAAAACGATAACCAAATCTGAATCATAGTCTAATGATTGTTCCTTAGGCTCAATGACAATAGAACCATAAACGCCCGATTGTTCCTGAAACATGGTATGAGAATGATACCAGTAAGTACCCGATTGTTTAAGTGCAAATTCGTAGGTAAAAGACTCGCCTGCTGGAATAGGCGGTGTATTCAAATAGGGAACACCATCGTAAAAATTGGGTAATAACAAACCATGCCAATGGACAGAAGTCTCCATGTCCATCTTATTCGTTACCTTAATTTTGGCATATTCACCTTCTGTAAATCGCAAAGTTGGTCCAGGGATAGTGCCATTGAGTGCCATCCCCATTACTTCTTTACCCGTGATATTGACCATTTTTTCATCAATGGTTAATTCATATTCCCGAACGGGCAAATTATCTACATTTCCTTCTATCGAAGGACTAGTTTGAGCTGTTAGAAAACTCCAACTTAGGAGTAGTAAAAATATACTGATTGAATACTTCATAGTTTTGAATTTTATCAATTAGCTACTTTGAAAGGGAGTTCTACTTTAGAATTCTCCCATGCTAAAGAAATGATACCTGATTCGTTGTTTGTTTTGATAACCTGATATTCGAGATGTTCTTGAAGTTTTGCTGTTGGAGCTACTTGTACATCCATTTTTAAAACATCATCGACCACATCATATTTATCCGTCCCATGTTGGTTCCAATTTTTATTGATTATCAAGGTCCAGTTATCCTTATTGGGAATAGCAAATATGCCATATTTACCAGCTGCTAAAGGTTGACCATTAATCAAAAGGTCTTTATTGGTTTCTATGGAAGTGGCTTGATTCGCCCCTGCTCGCCATAACTCTCCATAAGGTATCAATTCTCCAAAAATGGTGCGTCCTCTTACACCTGGTGAGGAATAATCAATATGGATATGGGCATCTCCAATCATAGCCATAGCTGTTGCGTGGGGGCTTAATGACTTCTTTTTGCCTTTAGAGTCATTTTGACAACTACAGGTTAAGACTAAAAAAAATAATGGGAAAATTAGGTATTTCATGTTTATATGTCTTTAGTATTTTTAGTTAAATTGTGACCAGGCTACTGACCAGCAAACTCTTTCTTCACCAAGCCACACTTCATCATTTTATCTCCGAAATAAGGATTCCTAATGCCTTCCTCGTTGGATAGCCAATCGCCACCTTGGTTATTAAAAGCCATCGGGCAATGCTGTACATATAAGGCTTCCCCATCTGTACCAAATGCTTCAATGGAATTAATTAAAGCATCTGATAAGAAACCAAATTGCTTTCGCTGCGCTTCTACCTCCTCCATTTTAGTGATTTTAGTACTATGTGCTTGTAGCGCATTCAATTGTTCCATCCAATAAATATGGGCATCTCCTTTGACTAAACTCATATCTACTTTTTCCAATTGAGTGACTACTTTTTGGGCTGCTGTCGCAGCGGTAGTAGCATCGGTAGCGACGAAGGCATCCTTCAAGTTGATGTACTCATTTGCTAAGTCATTCAATTGTTTTTTAAACTCAACAGGCGTTGCTGCTTGGAAATTGGGAACACCACGATTTGCTTCCTTCTTTTGGGTTACATTTCTGTTCATCATACTTGCCTGATTATTCAATTGTGCAGCTGCATCAATAGTGAAACTACCATAAGTGACTACTTCTTCTCCTGCTTCTAGTCCCTTGACCACTTGGTAATTATCGCCTAGAGCATCTCCCAATTCTACTTCTTTAAACTTGAAAGAGGGAATTTCCATATCAGGGACTTTGGTATATACTACAGAGCGAGTACCTGTCCATAATACAGCAGACCGAGGAACAGTTAGTTGACTCTTTGATGCCATTTTATTTTGCAATGTGCCATTGACAAACATCTCTGGTTTCAGCAAACCATTCGTATTACTAACTTCTGTTCTTAAAGCAGTTACTCTAGTTGAGGGGTTGATAATAGGGTCAATAAAAGTAATGCGGGTTTTAAAAGTTTTATTAGGAATAGCTGCAGCTGTAAATTCAATAGTGCTACCTACTTTGATATTCGCCAAATGCGCTTCGTAAGCATCAAAAAGTACCCAAACTTTACGAAGACTCATTAAATCAAAAAGGGGTTCTCCTTGCTTTAAATAATCACCAACCGAAACTCTTCTATTGGTAACGATTCCAGAATCTTGCGCATAAATCGAAAAAACTTCTTGAATATTTCCTGTTTCTTCAATGGATTGAATGGTGGCTGCGCCAATTTTCCAAAAGCGCAATTTATTACGTGCCGCTTCTAATAATCCAGGATTAAGGGATTGGATTTTACTGGCTTCTAACAATTCTCGTTGAGCAGTTATTAAATCAGGAGAATAAATATCTGCTAGTTTTTGCCCTTTACGAACTTGTTCTCCTGTAAAAGTGACATACAGTTTTTCAATACGCCCAGGTACATGTGCCACTTGGCTGGATGCTAATCGTTCATCTGCTTGTACTTTTCCTGATAATCTAATAGGATTATTAGCTTGTCCTGCTGCAGTTGTTCCAATAATAGTTGTTTCTATATTAGATAATTTTACAGCAGATTCCGTCATCTGAAGTACTAAAGGGTCATCGGATTGGTTACTTCCTGCGGGTATCAAATCCATTTCACAGATGGGACAAATACCAAATTCATCTTGCCGAACTTGAGGGTGCATAGAACAAATCCATACTTCGGCGACGGCAGCTGGACTAGCGGTCTGCACTGCATGTGCTTCGTGGTCGTGATTGTCCGTTGGCATAGCTGGTGCCATTTTATTACCAAAAAGAAAATAACCTGCTAATAAACCAATGCCAAGAGTAATAAGAGAAGAGAGGATATTTTTAATATTATTTTTCATATGCTACTTTTTTTTGAAGTCAAAAAGTCAAAAGACAAAAGACAAAAAAATATAGTTTTCTGTCTATCATCAAATACTAGACATGTCTAAGATTATGCGTCTGATTACTAATAATTAAGAAGGTATTTTTCAATGCTGATTTTCGCTTGATGACTTTGTACAATCGCTTTTAATATTTTCAAATCATAATCAATCAATTCTTTTTCTAATCGTAGTAATTCGTCAAAACCAATCCCTTTTGCACTATAATTGGATTCTAAAATATTAATCGCAGATTGAGTAATGGTGATTTGCTTTTCGTATAAATTGGCTCTTAACTGAGCTATTTCATAATCGGTATAGGCTTTATCAATCATTGCCATAAACCGACTCACCAAATCTTCTTTTTTATCTTCTAAAGTGGCAATCACTAGCTCTTGTTCTCTTTCTTTAGCCTCATATTTCTTTCGAAAAAGAGGGATTTTCACAGACCCTCTTAACTGGACAATATCTCTACCATTTTTAGCAGGGTCTGTATCGCCTCTTTTATTGACCATGATATAATCTAAACCCACTCCAAAGGAAGGCTTACCATCGAGTTTGTTCAATTCCAAAGCTTTTTGTGCGACTTCCTGTTGTAAGGCAAACATCCTAATCATTGGATGAGTAGTTCTAATATTGGTTGCTAAAGAATCTTTTTGAAAAGGTAATTGAGCAAAAGATAGACTATCAGTGATGGTAATGGGTGTTACTAAATCCCGATTTAGTAATTGATTAATCGTCGAAATTGGTTTTGCTTTAGCTGTTTCTAGTATCGCTAATTCTTGTTTCAATTCTTCTATTTTGAGCTGTACCCTCAATACATCTGCGCCTGTAGCTTTGCCACTTTCTATCTTAGCTAGTGCCAATCGGTCTAATGATTCTAGAATGCCTAAATTCTGTTGGATGATAGCTTGGCTTTGTTCGATTTCATATAAGCTATACCAAGCTTGTTTGATTTGGTAGGACAAATCCAACGTACTAGCACCAATTCGTTCGTATAAGGTCTTAGCTTTCGCCAATTCCAATTCTTTTTTGCTATCTAGTATTCCCTTCCAAGGCAACATTTGTGTCGCACCGATTCTGATAATTTGTGGACCTAATCGAGTTTCTACGGGTAAAGGAAAAGCTCCAAGTCCTACTTCTGGGTCAGGCAATTGGCTAACTTGTGGTGCTTTTTCTAAAGCAGTTAAATATTCTTTTTCTAATATTTTTAATTCTAGATTATTAGCTACTGCTGTTTCTATTAAACTTTCTGGCGATTGTGCGCTAACACTCGTTATACCAGCAGTAAAGAATAGTATTGCTATAGTAAGGACTTTCATTGATTTGGTCTTATCTCCAAATTGATTGTTAATTCGTAACTCCCATTCTTGCCAGAGGGAATATAAAACGGGTACAGTAAACATTGTTATCATCTGCAAAGTCATACCTCCAAAAGAAGGAATTGCCATCGGCAACATTATATCGGACCCTCTACCTGTAGAAGTCAAAACTGGCAATAAAGCTAAAATAGTTGTTGCCGTCGTCATCATTGCAGGGCGAACCCTTCTTAATCCTCCTTCCACGACTGCATCCCGAATACCTGCAATAGAATTGGGTTTATTTCTTTTGAAACTGTCTTGTAAAAAAGTGGCGACCAAAACCCCATCATCAGTAGCAATGCCGAAGAGCGCAAGAAAACCTACCCAAACAGCGACACTTAGATTAATGGTTCTAATTTGGAATAAATCTCGAATATTTGTTCCAAAGAAATTAAAATTCAAGAACCAATCCGTATCGTATAAACCAATCATAATGAACCCACCCGAAAAGGCAATAAATACTCCTGTAAAAACCATAGCAGAAATGGTAATGGACTTGAATTGGAAATAAAGGATGAGGAAAATAATGGCTAAAGCAATCGGCACCACTAAACTTAGCCTTTTGCTTGCTCTAACTTGTTGCTCATAATTTCCTGCGAAGCGATAATTTATACCTACAGGTACTTCTAAACTACCATTACTTATTTGTTCTTTCAGATAGTTTTGAGCCTTATTCACCACCTCGACTTCTGAATACCCCTTTTCTCTATCAAACAAAACATAGCCAATCAAAAAGCCATCTTCACTTTTAATAGCTTGTGCGCCCTGTTCGTAGCGGATATTCACCAAATCACCTAGTGGAATTTGTTGCCCTGTTTCGGTAGGTATATAAATTCGTTTTAAAACTTCTGGATTATTTCTCAATTCTCTGGGGTAGCGAATACGAATAGCATATCGTTCTCGCCCTTCTACTGTACTAGTCATATTCATACCACCTACTGCTGCTTGAATATGTTGCTGTACTCTTTCGATAGTTAAACCGTAACGACTAATCGCATCTCGGTCAATGTCCATTAATAAATAAGGCTTGCCCACAATACGGTCCGCAAAAACAGCCGCATCTTTCACACCGTCTACCTCCTTGAGATATTGTTCCAATTCTAAACCAAAGGCTTCAATAGCTGCCAAATCTGTACCTCGAACTTTTATCCCCATTGGTGCTCTCATTCCTGTTTGCAACATCACCAAACGAGTTTCAATTGGTTGTAATTTGGGTGCAGAAGTAACCCCTGGAACTTTAGTCACTTTTACAATTTCATTCCAAATATCATCGGGACTTTTGATTTCATCTCGCCATTGACGAAAGTAACGTCCATTGTCATCGGGTATCAATTCGCCTGCATCATCTCTGACGTATTCTCCGCTTTCGTATCTAAATCGGGTACGGTGGCCATTTTCATCCGTCTTATATTCTGATTTGTACAAAATCACATTTTCATACATCGACATTGGGGCAGGGTCTAATGGACTATTAACTCTACCCGCTTTACCAACCACCGTCTCGACTTCTGGAATAGCCGTAACTGCCATATCTAAAACACGCAGGTTCTTAATATTTTCCTGCATACCAGAATGCGGCATTGAAGTCGGCATCAATAAAAAAGACCCTTCGTCCAAGGAAGGCATAAACTCTTCTCCCGTTTGTTGGAATACCAAAAGTCCTTGAAAAACGATAAAACCCACTACTAATAAAAAGAGGATTTTAAAACGCAGTAGGAATCGAAGAATACTTTCGTAGAAATAGATGATGATATAAAAGAATCCAATCAATCCACCTGCTAAAACCACTATAAAAAAGAAGTTTGTTAGGTTACTTTTATTCACGCCTAATGGCATCCAAACGGTTGCTAATAACCAAGCGACTAGCAAAGCATAAATAATATTGGTTATCCAAGAAAGAATCGTTGAATTTCTTTCCGAACTATATTGTTGTACCAATAAGTTTAATAAACCAGACAAACCAATTACCGCTAGAATACTTCCCAAAAAAGGGTTGTATAAATAGGCAATAACTAAACCCGCAATCAATGCTAAAAAATTTCCAATAGTAGCTACTAATTTTTTACCAGATTTGATAGAAAAAAGACTATGTGCCAATGGTGGAATTATAGTAATGGCTACTATAATAGAGGCTATTAAAGCAAAACTCTTGGTATAAGCTAAAGGCTTAAATAGTTTACCCTCGGCAGCTTCCATTGTAAACACAGGGATAAAACTGATAACGGTCGTTGCTACTGCAGTAATGACCGCACCTGCTACTTCTGTGGTTGCTTCATAAATACTTTCCAATAAGTCTTCTTCGGGAGGCGCCTCTTTTATTCGATTCACCATACTTTCTGTCAATACAATCCCCATATCTACCATCGTACCAATCGCAATCGCAATACCCGAAAGTGCGACAATATTGGCATCTACCCCAAAGTATTTCATAGCGATAAAGCACATCAACACCGCAATCGGCAAAGTTCCTGCTACTAAGAGTGAAGACTTTAAATTTAATAACATTAGAATGACTACGATAATCGTAATCAAAATTTCTAAGGTCAAAGCCTCTTGTAGCGTACCAATGGTTTCATTAATTAGCTGGGTTCTATCATAAAAAGGCACAATCGTTACTTGAGACACCGTACCATCTGCTAAGGTTTTCGTGGCTAGCCCTGGTGCTAATTCTTCAATTTTAGCTTTGACATTTTGAATAACTTCTAAAGGATTTGCGCCATAACGGGCAACCACTACTCCACCGACTGCTTCTGCCCCCGATTTATCCAAAATACCTCTGCGAGTAGCTGGAGCAATGGATACTCTAGCAATGTCTCCGATACGTACAGGCACATTGTTTTTTACTTTAACAACACTCTTTTCTATGTCCTCAATGTTCTTAACATAACCTAAGCCTCGAACAAAATACTCTGCTAGATTAATTTCAATGGTTTGTGCACCTACATCAATATTACTACTTTTAATGGCTTTCATTACTTGCTCCAAAGTAATGTTATTTACTTTCATTGCTTCGGGGTCAACATCTACTTGGTATTCTTTGACATACCCACCGATAGAGGCAACTTCGGCTACACCTTCCGCAGAAGAAAGCCCATAACGTACATAAAAATCTTGAATGGTACGAAGTTCATGTAAATTCCAACCACCCGTTGGATTCCCTTCGGAGTCATGCCCTTCTAAGGTGTACCAATAAATTTGACCAAGTGCGGTCGCATCAGGCCCCAGTGCTGGTTGTACCCCATCAGGCAAAGTGTTGGCAGGAAGGGAGTTTAGTTTTTCTAAAATTCGACTTCGACTCCAATAAAATTCTACGTCATCATTAAAAATGAGATAGACACTAGAAAAGCCAAACATAGAATTACTTCGAACACTTTTTACACCTGGAATGCCTAGTAAGGCAGATGTTAATGGATAAGTAATTTGGTCTTCTACATCTTGTGGAGACCGCCCCATCCAGTTAGTAAAAACGATTTGTTGATTTTCCCCAATATCTGGTATTGCATCAACAGATACAGGGTCTCTTGGTAAATCATTAATACCAAAATCAAAAGGGGCTGTTACCAACCCCCAACCAATAAATAGGGCTATTAATAGATAAGCTACTAGCTTATTTTCCAGAAAAAAACGAATAGTCGTATTAAGCATTATACCTCTTCTAGAAGTCAGCTATAGGACTGCTCTTATAAGACAGCGTACAAGAATAAATTAGCTATTTTATATTGCTATTTTTACTTATACTTGCTTAGAACAATCAGATATTCAACTCGTAAATTGAAAAAAATAGAGTAGAAGAAAAATAGACCAGTATCATTGGTATAGTTAATTATTCCTAATAATTGGAAAAATCAGACTATAACGCTTCCGTTTTGAATAGATACAAGGAAGTTTGAATACTGACTTAGAAAAAGGTAAATGCTAAAGCAGAAATGCTTCATTCAGGACAGGGATGTCCCTTGCTATTTGTGGAGATAAATACGTTAAGAAAGGTGTAGTAACCTTGTTTAAGGATGCTGATTTGGTGCAAAATATTAGTGCGTAAGCAATAATGAATTGCTGAATATGCGGCGTAAGTGCTAAAGAAGCAGCTTGTTCTTGTTGGTCAAGCTCAGAATGAAATTCAAAAGATTTGTTTTCACAACAACTTTTCTTATCCATTGTGACTCCCCTTTTATCCATCTTTTGTGCCATCTTACTATGGTTCGGACACTTGATAGCTGTTTCGCCACCTGCTAATTCATAACAAGGGGTTGCTTCTCCGAATAAACTAAAAGATTTCAATTCACCACCACAGTAATGCATATCTATTGTAAAGACAACAGATGTCAGGAACATCAGCATTGCCAAAAACAAGGCGATAAAACGATATGTATTACTTATTTGATTCATTTAATAATTACATTATTACTAGTACAAATGTATAGATAAAAAAGGAACTAAAGCAAGTTTTAAAATTAATGTTATTTCTTTTAAAAAAACATTAATTTTAAAAAGTGCAATAAGAGTGCCATTTGAGTACAAAAAGTAAATTCCTTTTCTATTATTAGATACGGCAATTTTCACTAAAAGCGTTGCTTCCTTTTTTGATTATTTTAATTTTTTCTTTTGAGATATATTTTTTTATACCCCAACTCTATCAAAAAACCACCTCCACCAAATGCCACTCTGCTTCATTTCTATAGTCAATTCCCCAATGATAGACCTCGCAAATTTCTTTAACAATCGCCAAGCCTAAACCAACTGACTTCGCCGAATCATCCGCTTTTTGAAACCGTTCAAATAGTTTACTAGGAGATTTCATAAGCGAATTACCTGTGTTTTTAAGGAGTAATTTATCTTCAGTAAGAAGAATGCTTATTGTTCCATCAGGTAAATTATGTTTAATCGCATTCGTCAATAAGTTACTAATAATAATATCTACCAAGATAGGGTTAGCCCTTAACGTAAGCGGGGAAATGTCTCTTTCAACACGAAGCGATTTAGCTCTTACTAATAGATCTAATGCTTCTAATTTTTGATGAATAATATCTCCTAATGCTATTAGTTCTAAAGGTTCAAATTGTCGATTTTCAATACGAGTTAGCAGTAAAAGAGACTTGTTGAGTTTGGATAACTTGGTAACAGATTGTTGGATTTGTTGAATATGTTGTAAGCTTGTTTCTGCTTGTTTCTGTTGTAATAACAAATCAATTTGAGCACGGATAATAGCTAAAGGCGTTTGAATTTCATGAGAAGCATTCTCTGTAAATTGTTTGAGGGATTGATAATCTTTAGTAAGCTTATTTGTCATTTGTGCCAATGCGGTATCTAAAGTGGCAAATTCATCAATCGTACTTGGCAAAGCTGTCAGCGCATTAGGTTGGGAAAAACTATATTGGCGAATTTGCTGGATGGTATGGTAAAAGGGTTGCCATATTTTTTGAGATAAAAAACGGTTAAAAAGATTCAATGCCAATAAAAATAACAATAAAAAGCCTACGATTAAGCCAGTAATGGCTATTAGTAAATCTTCGCTATCAAACTTCGAGTGATTTAAGGCAATTTGATAGTACTTTCCCTTAATCATATCGGTATAAATATATTGTCGAAAGGGTTCTAACTCTTCCTCACCCTCTTCCCGCACTAAACGAAATGTATCTTTATACACTTCAATAGTCGATGGCATCCGTACTTCCCGAATATCAATTACCTCATCCATAATTTCAACAATGGGCGGTAACTCGTTCATCTTACCCAATTCTTTATTCAACACCGCACGAGTATGATGGAGATTTTCATCCATTTCATGGTCGAGCATATATTGTAGGGTATAGAAAATACCTAGCCCTCCAATGAGTAAAATAACGAAAGAAAATCCCATAAAATACAAGCCCGTTCGCTGTAATAATTTCATCGATCTGTAAATTTATACCCTACGCCATAAACGGCTTTTAGATAGTCGCCTGCTCCATTGGTCATCAATTTTTTCCTTAGATTCTTGATATGAGAATAAATAAAATCAAAGCTATCTAAGGAATCTGCTGCATCCCCTGCTAAATGTTCCGCAATACTTTCCTTAGTGAGTACCCGATTACGATTGGCTAAAAAATAAATTAATAAATCGTATTCACTACGGGTCAAAGCAACTGTTTTTTCATTAACTAATAGTCGTTTTTCATCAGGGAACACCCGTAGTTCGTGAAAATCAATACTTTTATTACCTCCAAATTCTTTGCGCCGAACCAATGCTTTAATACGAGCATTTAATTCCGATAAATGAAAAGGCTTTGGGAGATAATCATCTGAGCCAATTTCTAAGCCAGCAATTTTATCCTCCAAAGAATTTTTAGCAGAAATAATAATGATGCCCGCAGTTGCATGTTGTTTTTTTAATTCCCGAATCAAATCTAAACCATTTCCGCCAGGCAGGGTAATATCTACCAAGATACAGTCATATTCATAGATACTTGCCTTTAGCCATGCTTCCTCAAAAGTAGTCGCTATTTCACATATATTTCCATCTGTCCCAAGGTATTGTTGGATACTTTTGGCAAGCGCCTCTTCATCTTCAATGATTAGTATTTTCATGTTAACTGCTAGCTTTAGAATGGCTGAAATTATTTGATGGTTTATCTCGTTTTTGAACAGGATAAACCATCAAACAATTTTAATATCATAAATTGGTAGATTTATGTTACTCTTACTTATTATGATCTTCCTCTTCATTCTCCTCTTCTTCTATTTCTTTCTTAATAAAAGTACCGTCTGCTGAGAAAATTGCTTTAAATTCTATCTCTTGTTTTTCATCTTCCAATTCTACTTCATAAACTAATATGTTATTCGGCTTTTCTGCTAGTTCCGCCTCCTCTATTTTTGTATTGGGGAAAGTAGCACCAACGGCTTCTTGTATTATTTGGGGTAAATCGACTATTTTAATTTCAGTTTCAGATCCGACCCAAATACCATCTTCTGAAAAATTAGCAGACATTTCTTGGTCATTTAATTTAAACTCTGCTTCATATTCTCCAACTCTTTCTAATTCCCATTCCACTTTTTTAGCAGCAGGATACTTTTTGGAAAAAGCGGTCTTTACGGCTTCAGGCACCTCCATTTTATTATTTAACGTCATCGATATGCCAAAGAAGCCTATTAGGGCGACCAATCCTACTATTATAGCTTTTACTTTCATGATTGATTATATTTTTAATTCGTGATGAAAAAGAATTGATACAAAGGTAAATATCGATTTAGGAGACTTTTAGGATTAGGGTTTAAGTCCTTCTCCTTAATATTTCAAACAAACTTCAGTAATATTAAAGTATCTATCTCCTAATTCTCTCCAAAATTCTATCTTATCTTCGCTCCCCCAAATCTAGTAAGAAATGGTGCAATAATTAAGTGATGTCAATCCTAATGATAAAAGTAAAAAAACGATCTATGCAAAAAATCATTACCGCTACCCTATTCAGCCTATATACCTTATGCTTACTAGCCCAAAGTACAGTAACCATTTCAGGACAAATCCTAGAAAAAGGCAACACCATACCGATTTCTTTTGCAACCATTGTGCTAAATGAAGCGGATAGCGAAACCATGATTACAGGGGCCTTATCTGATGAAACAGGTCGTTTTACCTTAGCAGGCGTCCAGAAAGGGAATTATCAATTAATTTGCTCTTTTGTGGGCTATCAAACGGTACAAGTACCCATTTTAATAGGCGAAAAGAATAACAATTATTCCATCGGTAAAATTGAACTAAGCCCAGAGGCAACTCAATTAGATGAAGTAGTTGTAAAAGCCCAAAAAGCAGTCGTCGGTGCAGGTTTAGATAAAAAATCCTTTAATTTATCCGAGCAAATAGCTCAATCAGGTGGGTCTATCTTAGATGCCATGAAAGCCCTGCCAGGAGTAGCGGTTGACCAAGAAGGAAATGTATTATTAAGAGGAAGCGACCAAGTAGCGGTATTGGTAGACGGCAAACAATCGGGCATGACAGGCTTTGGCAATCAGCAAGGCTTAGGAAATATTCCTGCTGCCAACATAGAGCGTATTGAAATTATCAATAATCCCTCTGCGAAATATGATGCTACGGGCATGGCTGGTATTATCAATATCATTTACAAAAAAGAAAAGGAAAAAGGGTTTAATGGAGCCGTCGGTTTTACTTTCGGTTTGGGAGAATTGACTACTCGAAAAGCAGATTTACCAACGGAGTTAGGACGATACCATATCAATCCTAAATACCTTCCCAATCTAAGTCTCAATTACAGAACAAGTGCTATTAGTAGCTTTTTGCAAGCAGAAGTATTGCAGCAAAAGAAACTACCCAATAACGAATTTACTACTCGAAACTATGCCGATGGCGCAAAAACAATTTCGGCAGTTCCTGAAAACAGAACACAGACCCACTATATTGTTAGAGGCGGAATAGATTGGTCATTAGATGATCAAAACACCCTAAGTTTCTCGTCTATTTATGACTTTGAAAGCCACGTAGATACTTCTCAAATTCCATTTATTAATCAATTAACCAATCAACGCGATCGCTATTGGCATTGGAAAGAAGAGGAAGTAACAGGTTACCTCAATTTTCGGTTAAACTATGAACATGCTTTTCAAGAACCAGGACACCAACTAGCTATTGCTGCCCAATATGTGAGAGGTTGGGAAGACGAATCCTATTTTTTAAATGATAGTAGTTCGGTTCGAATCGGTACAGATATGACCCATATTATTGCTACAGAGAATACCACCTCTTTAACCGCTGACTATGTAAAACCACTAAAAAGTGGTCGGGTAGAAATTGGGTCAAAAGTGCAGATTAGAACCATTCCTGTTACGTATGAAGTCAATAGAGGGCAACAATCTATTATTTATGAAGGCATAGGAGATTGGTCTGATTGGGGAGAAAATATTTATGCTGCCTATTTGAATTATGTCTTAGAAAAACAAAAATTTGATATAGAGGGTGGTTTGCGAGTAGAACAAACCAATGTCTTTTACGATATTTCTCCTGAGAATATATACTATCCACAAAATGATGCCTATGACTATTTTAAATTCTACCCTAATGTTCGATTGACGTTCAAACTAAATCCGGCTAATAATTTGTCGTTATTTTATAACAAAAGAGTAGACCGACCGGGGGAACCGAACTTACGAATCTTTCCAAAATACGATGATCCAGAATTAATGAAGATCGGCGACCCTTATGTACGCCCACAGTTCACGCAAACCTACGAAGCTGCCTATAAACGAATTTGGGAAACAGGTTCTATATTCTTTGCGACTTATTACCGCCAGATTGAGGACCCATTTTTACGAATATTTAGCATTGACAATTCCAATAGTAATTATTCCATAATCAATAAAATTTATCAAAATGTAGGCAACGGCTCTAACCTTGGGATAGAACTATTATTGGCACAGCGTCTCAAAGATTATTGGAAAATATCTGGTAGCCTCAATTGGTATACTAATAAGATTGACGCTTTTACAGGCACTATCTTTTTCCCTGTCGAAAGACCTTATTCGATTCAAGAAACAACCGATCAGACCTGGGATATAAAAATCAATAATCAAATCAACCTGTCTAATAAACTACAAATTCAGCTAACAGGTATTTACATGGCGCCTAAAAATATTCCGCAAGGCAGACAATTATCTCGTTCTTCTATTGACCTTGGTATTCAAAAAAGTATCCTGAACAATAAAGGGCGACTTACCCTTTCTTTTAGTGATGTTTTAAATGACTTTGGGATTCGGCAAGAGATTGATGGTACTGATTTTACGGCTTTGTATGAGAATTATTATGAGACACAGGTGGTTCGGTTGGGGTTTAAATATAAATGGTAAATATAAACAACTGTTTGGAAATAACTTTTAATTTTTCAAGGAACAATCGTATATCACAATCAAAGTTCGAATGTGAATCTTGTCGGCATACGGATAATGAATTGTCCTAAAAAAGGTTGACATTTTATTCAAAATAGACAACTGTCAACTTTAATCAAGACGATTCACGTTGTCACGTACTGAAAGATAAAAGAAGTCGCCAAAGGACTTGACAACTGCTTTTATAAGAAAATCCTCTACTAAAATCTGTTTACTATTTCTGAGTTTTCTTAGTAGCTCTTTTCTTCTTTGCTACTGCTTTCTTCGCAACCGCTTTCTTTGCAACTGCTTTCTTCGCAACCGCTTTCTTCGCAACCGCTTTCTTTGCTACTGCTTTCTTTGCTACCGCTTTCTTTGCTACTGCTTTCTTTGCTACCGCTTTCTTCGCAACTGCTTTCTTTGCTACCGCCTTCTTCGCAACTGCTTTCTTTGCTACTGCTTTCTTTGCTACTGCTTTCTTCGCAACTGCTTTCTTTGCAACTGCTTTCTTTGCAACTGCTTTCTTTGCTACCGCCTTCTTCGCAACTGCTTTCTTTGCTACTGCTGGCTTAATTTCTACAATTTCATTAACAGCATTATTCCTAACAGAACGTATGCCATTACTTGCACCAGCTGAAGTAGTGTACATTTGACTTTTACCTACTTGCTTTCCATTTGAAGAACGTAGTACAAAATAATGACTGCCATTCTTTGCTATCTTTTTCTCAAAACCCTCACTAGCTGTACTTTTAATGACCGCTTTTATTCCTGCTTTTGCACTTCGCTTATCTGCATATCCTTGACTTTGCAAAACAGTCTTCTTGTTCTTTGATTGTAATCTAAAATAAAATTTCTTAGTTTTCTCGTTCTGAAATAATTCAAATGCCATGACTTTTTTTTAGTATTTTAAGTATAGTTTGTCACCGCAAAGATAGCGTTCCTTTTAAATTAAACAAATATGCTGATATTGGGTGTCATTACAACCTACTCTATTCTACTTTTAGGAGTAGATTGGTCAAATGAATAACTAACAGAAGAAGGATACTAAAATCAAAATATTTATTATAAATATGGCCAATTCTAACAAAAATGTAATTATAGGTAGAAAATTTAGACAAAATGATTCTAAAGTGGTTAAGTGACTATTTTAAATGCTAATCAATTGGCTGCTTAATTAACTAAACTACCTGTCCGATGTCGTAACGATTGTCCATAGAACTCATGCCTAAGTTACTGTACCAATTAACTTTTTGTGTGAATTATTTTGTCATTCAAAAACTATTCTCTATCTTCGTTTTATTCCTTCCAGAGGAATACTATAGCGTGTTTAGAAAACTCTTGAAGGCTCTACTAATGTAGAGCCTTTGGAGATTATAGGCCCTTTTATCTGATCATAAAATTTCTACTTTATTCTTATTACAAGACCTACTGCCCCCACCATAATTTATATTTACTTGTATATTAATTAGTCCTTCTCCAAAAAAAAGCTTCTTATGGATAACCTTAGGATAGAGAGTCCCTCCGAAAATAGAGTAAAGACTATTCCATGAAATATATTCTCCACAAAAAATTAAAAATCACCTTATACCTAAAACTATAACGGCATTCCCATAGCTCGCTTAAAATTTTTACTAAAGGGAATAACTAAAGATAATTCTTTATCAATTTCTTCATGAGTGCATTCAAAAATATGTCCTCGCTCTAAATCGCTTTCGATGTAACTCAAAGTCCAGTCGGGTTCTCTTGTCTCCGTCTCAAAACTCTTATCAAATTCCTCCCACATATACTCCCATTCGCTATACCCTTCAATAATGACGGGAGGTTCCCCTAATGCAATGAACTGTTGATTTATTGGTTGGAAAATTGCTTTTTCAAGCTTTCTATCGCAGCGATTGACAAGCGTTGTTAACAGCAGACATTCACTAAAAGAAAAATTTACAAATGGTATTTCTGCTATCTCTAAATCAGTAAATAATTCTAGTTTCCTAGATAGTTTGACAGAGCACTCGCATAGTTCTTCAATATCTTTTTCTAAAAATTCATAGGAATTCCATAATTGAATTTTATCTTGGATTCTCGTAAATAAATTTAGTGCAGTATCTTGACTCAGTTGTAGATTAATCATATAATTTTGAGTTTTTAGGAATTTTCTAATTAAGATTAGATACAATTCTTTCTTCTGGAATCGTAAAGGGATTAATGACATCAAACACATCCTGTAGTCCACATTCTTTACAACGAATTAAATCTACTTCAATAATATCTTTGCCAGTTCTGCTACTTCTTTAGTTATATTTGTTAAATTCTGTTCTAGCAAATTATCAAAAGCCTCTACCGTTCCATTATATAAGGACGGAATAGAATATCGAGTCAAATCCGACTTATCTACCTGTATCTGAGAATAAAAGATCTTCTGTTCCGCCTGCTGCTCATAGGTATCTGACACTACCCCACAAAACTCCCCTTGGGATAATTGAGCAATTGTTTCTGGTGGAATTAGATAATCCAGTGTCGTTGTTTTTCCCATCGTCGTTCCTCTTTTACTATAGGAAATATTTGCTCTTTGTTGAATAGTCTTTCCTATCATATCTGATAACTTTTTGGCCGTATCCGCCACCACTGCTCCTGTCACCTTATTACCGACTGTGTTAAATATAGCATTGGCTACTTCCCGTCCATAATCTCTTTCTAATTGCGATAAATCTTGAAAGCTCAATAAGGTACTAATTTTATTAGATCGACCTGTAGCAATTAAATGATCTAGTCCATTAATATATATAGTGGGTAATTCGTCAATAATCAGCGATAGAGGTAATTGGTCTTTCTTATTAATGACTCTTGCAATTGTAGAAGCGATGAGTCCATAGATAGCACCATAACTAGCCTGTGTCTGAGGATTGTTAGCCAGAAACAATAACGCAGGATGTTTGGGGTTGTTAATATCCAATTCTATATCATTGCCATTGAGTACCCAAAAGAGTTCTTTTGTTGCTAATCGAGATAGAGGAATTCTAGCACTTGCTGTTTGTCCTGCTAATTGTTTGTATGCTTTTTTACTCAGCGCATCTGCAAAAGGTGATAATAAAGGTTGAATATCTGTTTGTTGTTGTAATATCCTAAACAGTACTTCATCAGGGAGACCTAGAAATATAATTACGTGAGGGATGGTACAGTATTTACCGTTTTCATAGCTTCTTAAAAACCAAATGATAGCTGCTAATAGATTCACTGCCGAAGAAGTAAAAAAATCCTTTCGTTGGATATAACTTCTATTGATATTTAAAAATAAGGATTCTGCTGTTGCTAATGCATCCGCTTGGGTCTTAATTAATCGAGGGGTAATCGGATTTACTCGATGCGATTTCTTAGGGTCATTAAAATTGACCATATATATTTTAGGAGGAGTGGTATAATTAGATCGGTATTTTAAAAGGTAATTATACGCTACTTGCGATAGGTCTGGATATTTAAAATCATAGACTAGCATCGAAAATCCTTTCTGAATATGTTGTTTCATAAATTCTTCTACAATTGTATAAGACTTTCCTGATCCCGGTGTGCCTAATACCATTGTTCCTCTAAAGGGATTCACTATATTAATCCAGCCATCTGCTGTAGGCATATTAATAGAGTATGGATTCTCGACTTTCTTTCGTTCTTGTTGAAAGAGCTTGTTCTCTTTATTGAACTGATCTTTCATTAAATTCTTATAAATGATCCTTCGGATATAAAGTAATCCTGTTACTAATAATAGATAACCTGTGAATAGTAATCCTATGTAGCTATACATTCCTAATACGCCTGGAAGGACCAGGGAAAGAAATGCTCCAAAATATAGACTGGCTCCTATCAGTAAAAGCAAGAAGGTTTGCTTAATACTAATGGATTCCGATTTCATACCTCTGATTCCAAATGCATATATAGCTGCAAGAGCTAAGGCTAATAAATGGGGTTTGTAAAAGAAAGCGAATAGTCCTGTATTTACTACCAGCTCCATTACCTTCAAGAAATACTCATTATTAATGGTCGCAAACTGATAGACTACATGTAATAATAGGATCAATATGCTAAGTAATAAAGCCGCCAGTAAAGAGGGCGTTTCCATAGAATCATTTCTTACACTCATAGTTAGTTGTAATTAGTTATCTCCTGATCTCTCTTTGATCGATTCGTTCTCTATTAATTTGTTCCTGTAGGGAATCGTCTATATCGGTGGCAGCTAAAGCAAGTACTGCGTTTCGGATACCAGAATTACCTGCCTGTTGATATTCTGATCGGTATTCTTTATGAAAATCTGATAAGGCTAAAATTTCTCCATTGGACCGTTTATTCAATTCTTTTTCTAATACTGGATCAGGAGTCGTAACTGTAACTTTACCATTCTCATAACCTAATTCTAAAGGTTCATTAGCCGCAATGGATCGGGTCAATTGTTCTCTTAGATGATAGTCTTGGGGGGTTGGAAAGACTAATTGTTCCTGTGCATTTGTTTTTATAACTGCATCCTTGTATACATGGTCTTTGTATTGGTAACTGATATTAATAGTGTCATCTGGCTTAACTCTAAAATCTGTAAGTATCCCTTTTGATTGAAGCTCTTTGGAAAATAGTCCAATACTCGTTTTTCCTTCTTGGGGTAGCGCTTGCTCAATAGCGGTTTTTAAATATTGTTTAGCCTGAATATTCTGCTGGAATTGGGCTTGCAAACTAGGGGCATCTAAGCCTACCTCCTTATAAATCGAAGACCGATAGTATTTAGAGTGCCTCACTCCATCCTCCCTTACTCCGTGATAAATCAATCCTTTTTGAGTTTCTCTAGCTCGTACAGGTAGATTCCGTTTTTCTAGGCTTTGATTTAATTGGGTAATATTTTCAGGTCTGTCTTTTTGAAAGGCAGACTGGAGATGATCTACCAATTTTGATTTAATACTGGTTTGTTGATCTGCTTTTGTTAGTCCGTATGTCTGCTCCATTTTCTCTGTTATTTGCTTGGAACGGATATAATCAAAACTATCATTAATTCGCTTTTGCGTTTCAATGTCAACCCTTGTACTTAATATATGAACATGTGGATGAGGTGTATCAAAGTGTCTATATATAATATATGGTTGTTTGCCATAGCCCATCTTCTGTAAATATTCTTGACTTAGGGCTACCATCTTCTCATCAGTTAATTGCCCTTCATCTTCTCGCGCAAAGCTTAAAGAAACATGAATAACGGGTTTTGTGCTAATGGATAAATTATAATTTTGAAAGGCTTTTTGTAAGGTTTCTGGTTTCGTGCCTCTTAATTTTTGACTATATAATATACTCGCCTCCTGCTGATTTACTTTCTTTTGATTGTACATCGCCACATCATAAAAACTGTTTCCTGAAGTAATATTTGAAATCATATTTAGTCTTCTTCGTTTAATTGTGCTTTAATTATTTTAATACTTTGCAGTAATTTTGCGTAAGGCAGTAAGTGTTTTTTATTCAATTGCCCTCCTTCTTTTATCTTTAATTCTTGAACCATTTTTAGAATTTGAGCTTCAATCTTTGTAGTTTCTTTATATATTTTTCCTGCAGTAAGTTCTGCTTGTAAGCGTTTTTCATTAACTGTAAGAGAAGATTTTTCTAATAAAGTAGATCTTATAAAAGTCGATTGGTTAGCGTAGGAAGAAGCTAAATAAGCTTTTTTGATTGCTTCTTTTTCGCTTGGACTAACTCGAATAACTGGTAAAACAGTACTTCGTTTTTCTTTTACTACTTGCTTCATTGGTACTTTTTCTAGTAGATTTCGATTAAAAAAATGACTAATAGGTTGGTATTAAAAGATAAAATGTGGTGTAAGGATGGGGAGTAAAAAACTATTTATTAAATCGCTTTATCTAAGATAAGAAAAACAAAGCAATTCTCACAATTTATTTTTTAAACACTTTTAGCCTAATATTTTTTGATTTTTTTAGGGCTAAATCTTCTTGTATTCTCACTACCTTTTTGATAGTTTCTGGAATATTTTTATAGCTTTCTTTTTGTCATTTTTGTATATACGTATATACATTTACATTCCTTGCCACTTATAAATCACTGTCATCCTCTATTATTTCCACTCATCAACTTTTCAACTTTTTTATTTAGGGTTCTTACTATTAGAATTCAACTCATCAACTCATGAGTGGAACAACTTTTTCATTGTCTCCTTTTTATGATTTTCTTTTCCTAGTAGCAGATTAAATCTGTTTACTACTTCTGTTAGAGATTCATGAGTTGCACCATTCATGAGTTGAACCATTCATGAGTTGAACCACTCGTGAGTTGAAGCACTCGTGAGTTGAAGCATTCATGAGTTGAACCATTCGTGAATTGAAGCACTTGTGAGTTGAAGCACTTTTTAACTCAAAAATTAAACAATTCAACAACTCATAATTCGAATGATTTCTCTACTATTCCTTTTTTAAATTCATCAATTATCAAAAATAATATTTTGTAAATTTTTGAATTTATTTTTGGTGTTTATATTTTTTTTCTTTTCCTTTGCTAGTATCGAATCCTAATATTATATTTCGTATTAACCTACCTATTAAAAATTTATAGCTTCTAAAAGTTAGAAAAGCAAAATATTTTTTAACTCTTTAGATCATCAGCTAAACTCAAATAAAGGGCCAACTATATGATTTGTTTGCCTCGTTCTATTGAGTTAGCTATAACATAAATTTATTCAAAAAACTACGGAAAACTACACTAACTTCTATTGACAAGCTATTGCTTTGAACAGTACATGCTATTGTCAATGAGTAAACCTTCCTTTGATATTCTAAAGTTGGTTCTGGTGTAATTGAGCGTAGTGCTAATTCTCTCTAAATATGTGTATAACGCTCTCACTGCTTTCCCAAAAGGGAGGGGTCGGTAAGTCTACCCTTACCATGATGTTACTCAATGCCCTTTATCATAAAAAAGGGTTTCGAGTTTTATTGATAGATGCAGACTATCCTCAGCTTAGTATCTATAAAAAACGACAACGGGAATTATATGTCGTCGCCAACAATCCTACCATTAAAAAGAAGTATGATAAAATTTATGCAGATCGAACACCCTATCCAATTATTCATTGCCAATTAACGGAAGTTGGAAAAACAATTGAAGAACATAAAGAGAACTATGACATCATCTTTGTGGATATTGGTGGTACGATCAATCAACCAGGTATCGTTGATTTTTTTCAAGCAATCAATCATTTCTTTATTCCTATATTCGAAGATGACTTATCTATTTACAGTTCTATGGAATTGTATAATATACTAATGCAACAAGTCCAACCTATAAGTGATGCTTTTATGGGATGCAAGGTACTCTTCAATCGAGTACATGCCAGAAATCAAACACAGTCCATCAAAGATCAATTATCAGAAATTGATTTTATGGAACAAGAGGTTGGGGCATACAAGTTATATGAGCGGTTTTGTAGAAGTACGGTTTTCCCAATGCCTAAGAAAAAAGAAACAGAAAAATTCTACCAATTCGTAGAGAATTTTCTTCAAGTAATTCAAGTAGAAAAAAAATCAACTATTCCTCTTTCTACAAGGTAGATACATTACATCAGTAATAATTATTTTCATCCATAACATCAAAACCTATGAGTAAAAACAATCAAGAATTCATCATGCTTAAAAACATGCTGGCTAATGTGGCTACCTCTCAAGAACATTTAGTACCTAATCAGCCTACTCAAAAAGCTTCGTCTACTGTTAAACAGGATTCTAAAGAAATATCCTCTACCAAAAAGACATCTATTACACCCGTAGAGGATACAGATTCTAAACAATCTCCATCCACTACTGATTCTGATAGGATGGCTAAAGGCAAAAATCAATCTGTAATAGATCAACTAGAAAAAGGAAATACGCAAAAGGAACACGTAGAGGCAGGAAAAGAAATAGAGATAAATAAAGTAGAAGTAAGACAACCAGATACATCTAAAAAAGCAACAAGCAAAAAAAAGACACAAAAAATAGATACTCAAGAAATACTGGAGGATCAAACATCTGATGGGCAACCATCTACTAGTCAAGCGAATGACATTAAAAAATCAACTAGAGGTCGCCCAAGAGGTTCAAAGAAAAAAGAAGCTGCTAGCGGTGATTTTTCTATTTTTATTCGCTTAACAGACTATGAAGGAATCCCCTCTCCCAATAAAGACTTCACCTCTATTCGTGCAATGTCTAAGAAATCAGATGCCCTAAAGATATTATATCCAGAGTTATCTAAGGTTGCCATTTATGATAAATTAGCAACGGAACACCTTCAGCAAAACGAAAAGAAATTAGACGAAGCTTTAAAAAAGAAATACAAAGAATATAAAGAGTATTGGTAAATAAGAAGTAGTTCTAATCCAAATTACGATCCCAATATTTGAATACTATTTACTAGTATACACTATAGATATTAAATGGGAAATACTTAATTAAAAACAACTTATGAGTCTCAAAAAAATACTTTCCTCTTTTAGCTTTATAAAAGCTTTGATTGATCAAATAAATCCTAGCTTATCCGATAAAGAGGATCAAGAAATACTCAAAGAAGAAGGAGTTATAGGAATTGAAGACGGATATGTTCTATTGAAATCTAGAATCTTAGATTGTAAAATGCCAGATGGAGAAATTATCCAAGTCCCTATTACACAAGATTTACTTGATGAAGTAATTGATTCTTTCATTATCAAACATGAATCGAAGATCAAAGAAAAATTACTAGAGAAATTAAACGAGCAATTACCCAATCAATAGATGTTAATATTATGATTCTTTATAGTGCTATTACGATAACTATATTTTATTACCTAGTCTTATGGCGAGTACAATCAAAAAAATCGAAATTAGAATGTGCCGTTAAAGAAGCCTTTGGAGCAGTTACAGGTATTCAAGAGCTACTAGATTGTAATACGGTTCCACTGATAGCTAATGAGCAATTAGATACTAATAATACCGCTAAGGAAATAGTTACTCCGAATAAAGAAATTTTCGGTTCTATTTCTAATATCAAAAAACTAATAACTACAGCTATGCCTTTATCTACTATTCCAGATATACCGCCTCTTTCTGCAATAGCTGAATTGACAGCTCAGCCATCGTCAATTGAAAATCTAGATAAGACAAATAAATCACCTGATTCGGAATCTGTGCAAGAGCAAGATACACAAGAGACAATACGTCATCGTATTTTTTCAGGTTCTTCGCTATCAAAAGAAGAGACAACTACCACTTCTAATAATAATAATGTAACAGTGAAAAATAAGGTAACTCGTTTAAAAGCAGAAACCTTAACCAAAGAGCTAGAAGATATTGTTGAAATGCTAGACGAGGATTTTACAGAAGAAATAGGTACACTTTCAACAACACCTTTACAGGTTGATAATTTTTCTCCTTCTTTAGAAAATAGCAATTTAGTAGATCAATTAAATCAGCTATTCAAGAAAGATTATCAAGGGTATACCTAATTATAATGCTGGCATACCCAGTAAAACACTGGTATAGTAATATCTATATTGCATCACCACTAATTTAGATTTTAACACCACTAACAAAAGAGAAATCAACTGATCATTATCAGATGGTATTAGGAATCCTATTTTTAATTTAAACAGAAATTCATTATGAGAAAATTATCTATGTTCAATTTTAGTGGTTTGACAAGTCCGAGTGACATATCTATTCGATATACTCGCAAAATAACAAAACCAGTATTGATTTTATTTGCCATGTTATGCACCTTTTCTATGTTCGGTCAAGTCGAATTAGCCGATGGTCAAGCCGCTATTGAAGAAGCTGCAACAGGCATTGAGGAGTACTTCGATCCAATCAGGACGCTTGTTTTTATCATGGCTGGAATCATCTCTTTACTGGGTGCTGTGAGGGTATTTATGAAGTGGCAGATGGGTGATCCAGAGGTCATGTCAACTGCTGCTAGTTGGTTCGGTTCTGCGATTTTTTTAATCGTTGCCGTTACTGTTATTCAGTCCTTTTTTGGAATAGGTGGATAATCCTTATTCTGAAAATTATGCGCTTATTAATAACTTACTCTGAAAACTCTTGGAATAGGAAACACCGATATCAAGTTTCCTATATCTGTGAGTTTTCGAGTAAAGTTACATTTACCAAAGAAACATGAAACATGAAACAACGAACCTACAAACTCAAAGATCTATCCTACGCAGGATTATCTATGTCCTACATCGGATTAATGATTGTCGTATTTATCTGCTGTATTGTTTTTGCAGCAATGAGTACGATGAATAATAACTGGTTGATGGTCATTTTCTGGATGGGCCTGTGTCTAGGAATCAATATTTCTCTTTACCGTATTGGTACAAAATACGGGGATTATGGATTAGTGATCTTAATAGCGAAGCTCTTTCAACCTAAACATATTCGAAATGATTTTCCCTTATTAGAGCGGCAATTACTGCAGGAAGGAGAAGATCACTCAACTACTAAATAACCAATATGAGAACCATCAATTTAAGTGAACGAATTCCTATTTGGAAAATAGAAAATGGTTTTGCCATTAGTAAGACACAGGCTATTTCTGTGGTGCTAGAATTAAACATGCCAGAAGCCTATAGTCTATCTGAAGAACAATTGGAAGGCATGTATGAACTATTCAGTAGAATCATTAAGGCACTCCCAAAAGGCTATGTCTTTCACAAGCAAGATTACTTTATTACTAAGCATTATGATCGAGGGGAACAAGGTACTACTTTCCTATCCAATGCCTATGAATCTGTTTTTCAAGGCAGACCATTTTTGAATCATCGGACGTACATCATTATTACCAAAGTCCCTATTGCAGATACCTTTGTTTCTAACTTGATGACTAGCTTCGTTACGGGTCGACTCATCAAACGGGATATATTAGATGGGATTCCTGAATTTAGTAATGTCGTTCGTAAAATTCAGCATATTCTTTCTAGTACCATTATTAATGGAAATGGCTTGGGCGTTCAGCAGTTGGAAGGCAGGCAACTCGTTACCTTATTAAATGAATATTATAATCTCGGTAATCAGCGCATCCTAAAAGATTTGTTTGTCGAAAAGGATCATATTAAAATTGGAGACGATGAAGTAGTACTTTATAATACTATTGCGCCTGATGTAGATATGCCTTTGGAAGTAGATAGTCAAAATAATATTGATGATTTCTTTGATCGGTCCTACTCCTACTCTATTGGGATTGGTTTTACCTACCCTCATATTGTGAACACGATTATTGTTAAACATGATCCCAATAAGATGGGAAAAGACTTATCTCGGCGTAGAGAGAAATTAAAGTCTATGACTTTTAAGAGTCGAGAGAATGAAAAAGCAGTAGATGAATTTGATGAATTCCTATCAGTGCAACTGCGGGATGGAAAAGATCCGGTCTATGTCAGTCAGAATGTAATGCTTTGGGGTAAAGGGAAAGCATTAGAAAAAGCAGAAAACGAGTTGAATAATGCGCTGGCTAAAATGGATTGCTTTGCCCAACGGAATTTTAACTGTGCCACTGTCTTTTGGGGTTGTACCCCTGGGAATGCTGGAGATATCCCTTTAAGTGAATTTCAAATCCAGTTTTCAGAAACAGCGACGATGTATATACCGATTGAGACTAATCCTAAAAATTCCGGAATTGATGGAATTAAACTCAGTGAAAGAGATTATGGAATTCCGATCACGATTGATATGTGGGATCTACCCATGAAAAAGGGCTTAATCACGAATCGAAATATGTTTGTATTAGGACCTTCTGGTTCTGGAAAATCCTTTTTTGTTAATAATATGGTGCGCCAGTTACTAGAGCAGCAATACCATATTACCATTATAGATGTAGGTGGTTCTTATCGCCGGCTCTGTAATTACATGAATGGTAAATACTTTGAGTATACCGCTAAATCAAAAATGGCGTTTAACCCATTCTATGTTGCACCCAATGAATCTAAGAATCTCGAAGAGCAAGAATCTTTAAAGACCTTGATCTTTACCCTATGGAAAGGAGAAAGTAAGGAAGCCAGTAAAGAGGAATACACAATTTTAAGTAAATGTATTCTGACCTACTATAAATACATTCAAACACAGAAAGCGACTAGTAATTTCAATTCCTTTTATGAATTTGTACAAGGAGAATTTTCTCAAATGATCGGAGAGGATGAGAAAAAGTATTTTGACATCGTTTCTTTTAAAATGGTCTTGAAGCCTTATTATAAAGGTGGCGAGTATGATTATCTACTCAATTCTAAAGAGGAGTTCTCTATTGCCGATTTACCTTTCTGTGTATTTGAATTAGACGAGATTAAAGATCACTCGGTGATCTTTCCTGTGGTAGCTTTGGTTATTATGGAAGCCTTCATTGCCAAGATGAGGAAGCATAAAAAGGTACGTAAGATCATTTTGATTGAAGAGGCTTGGTCTGCTATTTCTAATACAGGGATGGCGAACTTTTTAAAATATTTGTATAAGACGGTGCGGAAGTTCAACGGTGCTGTTGGTATTATCACTCAAGAACTAGAAGATATTGTCGGTAATCCTTTTGTTAAGAATACGATCTTAAATAATGCGGATATACAAATACTACTCGATCAAACCAAGTACCAGACTCGTTTTGAGGAACTAGCTAAATTATTGGGACTACAAGCCAGTGAGACTAAAAAGGTCATGAGCATTAATAAAGTGCCTCGAACTGGAGAGCGGTTTAAAGATGTCTATATTCGATTTGGGAGTGCAGGGAAAGTATATTCTGTTTTAGTCTCTCCACAAGAAGCAGCCATGTTTACAACAGAAGCTGCGGATAGTGTGGAAATAGATGCGATAGCGGAGGAAACAGGAGATCTAGAGTATGCGATTATTAAGTACTTAGACGACTAAAGACTAAGAGTCTTAGACGACTCGATACCACTCAATTAATACGATTATCATTTCAAAAAAATAGATCATTATGAAGAAATTACCCATAAGGATACTGGCAGTGCTATGTCTTATTTATAGTGTGTTCTTTGCTTGTCAGCAGCAACGTACAGAAGCGACCATAGCCCAGGCTGAGGAAAAAGGTATAGATGCGCTCTTAGAAAACTTGGAGGCGATGAAAACGAAAACGACTACGCCTTTTCAAGAGGTCCATACGAGTTATCAGGAATTTACACAGGCTAGTAAAGATTTCGCTCAAACCAATGAAGAGATTCGGCTAGATCTAATAAGTGAGGTAAAACCAGTAGACCAATCCTCTTTTAAAGAAGAATTAGAAACGGTATTTGATGTTGGACAGGAGAAAGCCTTTTTCTTGCGACAAATCCAGTATGCTAAATTTAAAATTGATTTGGCGGTAGTGGGTATTGGGATTATTCGAGTGCATCAGGTGTTGCGAGGCGAGAATCCATCTGTCAAACCAAAAGATACCCAAGAATTTATTCGCTATATCAAGGAGCAGGTACAAAATGCGCTAATTAGCAATGATAAAAATTATAAGGCGATTGTGTTTAAGGGGATTGAGTCTAGTGCCTAATCTAAGTAATAGGTAAGAAGTAAAAAGTAATAGGTAAAACGCTTAACTGGAAAACTATGTTTTTTGAAATAAACACTATTAGAAGATTGCTATTTCTGCTGTTGCTTTCTTTCCTGGCATTGTCGACTATTTCTGGGCAGGTGCCTGTAAGGGATAAAAAGCATAATGGGTGGAGTAAAATTTTAGAAGATGTACAAAAGGCTTCTTTGGTTATTAATCAGCGAGTAGTTCTAGCGGTGGAAAACATCAAGGAGCTCCAGGAATTTATGTCTAAGGCTTCTACGATTGTTAGTGGTGTAGTGAAAAATATACAGCTGGTAAAAGCGCTAATTGAACAAGAAAAAGATATAGCTCGCTTAGTCAGCCAATCTATTAATCGACTAAACGAGCCTTTGGATGAAGATGGCGATGGTATTGATGATCTAGATTTTTTAGATAAATGGAAGCATATACAAATTCTCTTAGGAATTGCAGCGGAAGCAGATGGGGTCTTTGAGCTTTTCAAAAATGTAATCGAGGAGGATGCGATGATTATGGATGATCGAGGTCGATTAACCATAATCAAGGATGCCTATAATGATAGCTTTAAAATTAAGTCGGCTATTAAGACCCAAATACGAAGAATCAATCGGGAGATTTATGAATATCGCCGAGTTAGAAAAGAACTGGAAATATTTGACGAATTCTTTGGCTCTTAAAAATTGATTAGATGAAAAGACTATGCCTTTTAACAGCACTTATTTTGTTTTTCAATGTGGCGTATGCGCCGAACACCAATGCACAGATACTTGCCTCTCCTGTTATTGATGTAGCCAATAATGCAATTGGTGCAATTGCTAAAGTAGTCGCTAATGCTTCTAGGGCGATTCGAGAAGATATTCTTCCTTGGAAAGATCGAATATCTAAGGTACAGCAGTTTTTTCAGCAGGCAAGTCAGAAGGTGAATATAGTCGTGAAAAACTTAGGAATGGTCAATGATCTGATCGCAATGGAGAATAAGATCAATAAACTATTTAGCAGTAGTATTCAGAAATTAGATCAAGCAGAAAGCTTTGAAGAAAAATGGAAACATCGGATCATCCTCTATGAAGTTTATAAGGAATCACTCGATCTCTTTAATGTATTCAATATTGCCATACAGGAACAGGGTACAATGGATGATGAGAATCGAATCATCCTAGTTAGAGATAGTCTAAAAAAGGCTAGAAAAGTGTATACCTCTTTGCGTGTGGCAGTAAGACGAATCAATAAAGAGTTTTCAGAAATTCAAAGGACTAAAAAGGAATTGGAGGTCTTTGATAGATTGTTTGGGGATGAAGAGTAAATCTACATTTAGTAAACAGATAAATCCTCTTGGAAGAAGAGGCACTACCCTACTCTTCTATCTAGTAATCAGCGTGTCTGGCTTCACACAGATTCCAGTTGGTGCAGTCATGGATAATGGACTATTAGCTCCCAATACTACTAATAGTGTTGTGGAGGGAACACATCTATTCTTGTTAGAAAGAGAAAAACCGCTACAGGAAACCATTAAAGATGTACAGGATTTTTTTAGAAAAGCCAGTACCATTGTCAATGGGGCTATTCAAAATATGAGGATGGTCAAAAAGATTGTAGAACTGGAACGCGATATTGTAGAACTCTATGATCGGTCTCTAAGCGCATTGAATGAAGATCAAGACAATGATTTCTTGGACAAATGGAAACATGCACAAATACTCTTAGCACTAGTGAAAGAGTCCGCCAGTGTCTTTGAATTATTTGAAACCCTTATCGAAGATGATGCCATGACCATTAATGATAAAGGGCGCATTATGCTCATTGAGAAAACGTATCGGGATATGCGGAAGATTAAAGCGGCTATGCGTTTACAATTACGAAGAATCAATAAGGAAATTTATCAGTATCGAAAGTTAGATCGAGAGATTCAAACTTTCGAGGCTTTCTTTGAAAATTAATAATAATGAGTCTACTTACTATAATGAGTCTATTTACTAGAAGCTTAATACGTTCCCTTTGTTTGATGCTACTCTTTCAACTAGTGCCGATCTCTCTGGCCACTTCCCAAGTGCCTACTGCAGATTATTTAGGTCGCTGGTTAAGTAGGACCACTAGTGTAGTGCAGCAGGCGTCTCAATTTATTAAGCAAACGGCGGAACCATTAGTAAAGACTTTTAGAAATGTCCAGCGATTTTTTCAAAAAGCACATACTGCGGTTAAGGCAGTTATTCAGAATATGAGGACGGTGGAACGAATTATTGATACCCATCAAGATATTCTTCAGCTCTATGCTCAATCTATTGCGGTTTTGAATACGCCAGTGGATACCGATGTGGATGGCGTAGATGATTTAGATTTTCTGGATAAATGGAAACATGCACAAATACTATTAGCATTGAGTACAGAAGCAACAGGAGCTTTTGAATTATTCAATCAATTGATTGAAGAGGATGCCTTGACATTGGACGATAGTGGCAGGGTTCAATTTCTAATAGAAACACATCGAGGTTTATTGAAAATTAAAAGTGCGATGCGCTTACAACTGCGTCGAATCAATCGAGAGATTTATCAATATAGAAGGTTAGAAAAAGAGGCAGAGGTTTTTGATAACCTATTTGGTTAAGTCTTTTGGATCATATATCTGTAAATCAATTAATCTATGATACAGCGAATCCTATTGATACTATTACTGATACTTTTTCTTTGTGTGGCTACTTCATCTAGAACTCTAGCACAAGTAACTGTTGTCATAGATTCAGAGCATACGAAGACTAGTGCCACAGAAGCCTACTCTGCATCTGTGTCTACTGGTATCAAAGCCTTATTAGAAAATGGTTTTATTGAAAAGATTTCAAAGGTGCAAGAATTCTTTAAGGTCGCTAGTGATATAGTCTCTGCGGTCGTGAAGAATCTAAAGATGACCAAAGAACTAATTGAAGTAGAAAAGGATATTATTAAACTATACATGCGCTCTTTAGAAAGATTAGATGCTGCGGAGGATTTTACAGATAAGTGGAAGTACCGTTGGATTTTGGGACAATTATTCTTGGAAGCGCAACAGGTTTTTGAATTATTCGATTTAGCGACTCAACAAAACAAAGGGATCATTGATGACAAGGGACGAATTGAATTAATTAAGCATTCTTTGAAAGAAGCCAAACGGATTAAGCGCTCCATGTATGCCACAGTGCGTCGAACCAATAGACACCTCTATGCAATTAAAAGACAGCAAAAAGAATTAGAAGTATTTACGAATCTTTTTGAATAGGAAAAGATGGTCGGATTATTCGATTGCTTGATTGACAATCAAGCAATCAGGCAATTGAACAATTAAACAATCACCTCACATGGAAGATGGCTTTTTTAATATTCAAATAGTACTAGAGATCATTCGCAATGATTTGATTCTAATTGCAGCAGATGTCGTCATTGTTGGTCGAGCCATAGGCGCTATTGGTGCTTTATTATATACTGCATTGCTAGCTTATAATGCCATGCTTGGTGGAGGAGATTTATTTAGTCTAAAAGTCTTGCGTCCTTTTGTCTTGGCTTTAGTGCTAATGCTCTATCCACAGTTTATGTTGGTTATTGATGGTATAGCCATGGCCGTTAATACTTCTCTAGGTCAAGCAATGATTACGGATGAATATCGAGTAACAGATATTTTAAAAACTAGAGATTTAGATCCGGAAACAGACAATGATGATAACTTACTAGGGATCGAAGATATTCATGCAGAGGAAGGAGAAGAGGAAGCGAGTTTGGTGGATGAATTAACGGATGCCGTTTCTGGAAGTCTAAATGTCTTTAAATGGGTTGGGGAAAAATTCTACTATGCATTAATGCGCTTTATTGAAGAAATTCTCTTTCGACTCTCCCATGCGATCCTCATTATTATTAATGCTTTACGAGTTTTTATTCTGGTCGTCTTATATATCTGTGGTCCTCTAGTTATTGGTATAAGTATGTTCCCAGGCTTTGAATCTAATTATATGCGCTGGTTAGGTCGCTATCTCAGCGTTCATCTATGGCTCGGCATTGGGAATATTTTTGAAGCAATGGCGGTGCGAATTTGGCGAGTCATTGTGGAGAATGGCGGCTTTTGGACTAGAGGGCTTGGTTTAGAAGATTCGGTCAATTCTGTCATTCTAACCACTTGGTCTTGGATCTTCTTACTCGTACTGATCGCTGGGTATCTCACTATTCCTATTGTGGCTAGTTGGGTTATTTCAGGTTCTGGGATGGGTCGAGCAGGCGCTTTATTAACAACTGCTGCTACTAGAGGGGTGGCTAGTGCAGGAAGGGCGATTGCGAAGGACACCTTATATAAGAGGTGAAAATTAAAAATTGAAAATTGATAATGACAAGTGAGACGTAAATCTTATACACCTATAAATTTGAAAGACGATGAAAAAAATTTGGGAATCCTTTAGACCAAAGAAGAAAACTACTAAACCAGATACACCTATAATAAGTGATGCAGAGCATACCCCTGCTACCACACAAAGATTAGATTGCCTTATGAATATTGATACTGCTTTTAAGAAAACTCGTTTGATCGCTATTTTATCCCTAGCCCTCTCCTTTCTATTTGGCGTGACCGTAATGGTCGTTGCCATGTCGATGGTCTCCAAGGGAAAAGGTAAAATCTATATTACCAATGGCTATGGGAATACCTTGACCGCTTATCAAATTGCTGCCAATGAAAATAGGGAGGCGGAAGTGAAGGCACAAGTTCGGACTTTTCATTCTCTACTCTATGATATTTCTCCTGATCCTAGTGAAATTGAAAAGTCCCTCAATGAGGTACTATTAATGGGGGATGCTTCGGTAAAGGCTTTTTTAGATAAACGGGGGGATGCCTATTACAAGAAATTGATTTCTAATAGTGCCGAAATCAAGTACACTTTGGACTCTGTAAAAGTCAACACTAAGATTTACCCTTATAAGGCAGTCCAATATGGAAAAGAAGTCGTGCAAACCTCGGTTGGTTTCTTAGTAAAAAACTTAGTTACCACCCTTGACTTACGAGAAGTAGCTCGGACCGATCTCAACCCGCATGGCTTACTCATTGGAAACTATGTGGTCTTAAAAAATAACCGCCTTCGATTTGTCGAAAGAGAACAAAAGTAACACCCTATGGACAAGAAAAAACTAAGCGAGGTTTTTAAGAATTTTAATTTTAAAAACTTTAAAGACAATAAGTTATTATGGTTGACCCCCATCTTACTTTGGTTAGTGGGTGGTGCAGTCTATATCTATGTGCATCAATCAGCCAAAGTAAAAAAGACGATTCAAGAAGCATCCGTCGCTGTTGGCTTGCAAAAGGATATTAATTACATCGCTACTCGGACCAAGGCGAGTGAGGTCTTTTCGATGAGTAAGGAGGAATTAATCAAGTCGGATAAGAATGATAACTTTTTGATGAAAAAAGTGAAGCGAACTTTGGAGCGGTCAGACTATGCTAAGAGTATGGGAACAAAAGACGATGTACCAATTACCTTTGATGCCAATCTTAATCCTCAGATCAATCCTAGTGCCACGAATAATTTAGCGAGCCAAGAAGATCAGCCCATCAATCGTATTTCTATTCGTCCTGATTCTTTGGAAACGATGGAGGATATCAAATATACCTTGGCAAATATCGAAAAAGAGCAACCTAGTAATTATGCGCATTTAGAAAAGCAACGAAAAGCTCGATTAGCCGCTGCGAAAGCAGATAATCGACGTAGGCGAAAAGCACTGGACGAAAGTACTTTAGACGTGGAAGCGGCTGCCTATCGTAAAGGGCTCGAAGATCATGAACGCCGGTATGCTGCTTTTCATGGTGAGCCTGACTACCATAGTGAACCTAATTATAATGCTAGTGGCAATAGAGGTACCAGTAATAATAAAAAAACTAAACCCCATAGACTACAGTTTGATACCAATACGGGTGTTAAAGATGATCTAGGCTTAATCAAAAAGAGGGTCTCTTATTCGGAAGACCCTGTACCTATCAATGTCAATTACTTAAAAGAACAATCTGACAATACCCCACTCTATGCAATTATTGATAGACCTCAAAAATTAAAATCTGGGGATAAGGTCCGTTTAAGAATTACTGAAGGAGGGGACTATAAAGGATACCTCATTAAAACAAACCAAATACTATACGGTATTTGTTCGGTCAGTAATAGAATTAAAATTCAGGTATCCTCTATTAATATCAATCAACGAGTCGTCCGTTCTGCTTTAGAAGTCTATGACTTAGATGGGATGCCTGGTATTTATGTAGAAGGAGCTGATATTGATGTCGGACAAGAAGCTATTCGGGAGGGGCTTCGAGAAGCGGGTAGTCTGGGTATCAGAAATCCCTTGGGTAATCTTTCTCTACGTTTAGGCAGAAAAGCCTATAGAACGAGTGGTGCAACTATTCCTTCTGGTTACCAGGTCATGCTATATGATCGAAATTTAAACTAAATGCTATGCGCAAATATCTATTTTACTTTCTATTATTGATTGGTCCATTTGCCTTCTCTCAATCCCAGACGATTGAGATTAGAGAGAATCAAACTTCTCATTTAATTTTCCCTTCTGATATACTCTATACCGATATTGGAGACAATGATAATTTTATTGTCAGTTACACCAATAACATTTTGAGGGTAAAGGGGCTCAAAAGCCAGCGTAGGACCAATTTAACTGTCATTACCAAGGATGATTACTACTATAGTTTCTATGTCTTGTACACAGAAAGTCCTAAACTCAATTACTTTATCCGTACCAGTCATAGTATTAAGCAGCTATTGGAAGAGGATCAAACTAAGACTATTAAAGGCTTACCAATTGATAATCAGGATAATACTTCTGATATACAAGAAGAGAAAACAAATCCAGTACAACAAAAAGTGATTTTTACGAGCCAAAAAAATCATCGCTCTACTAAAAACTTACCCCCTCAATCTGTTATAGACCAAGATAAACTATCACAAAAAGCGGAACGACTACTAAAGAATAAAAATCGCTTTGATTACATCAGCGCACGACATGGAGATATTCTATTGAAAGTTACAGGTATCTATCATAGTCAAGACTATTGTTTCATTAGCTATCAGGTTCGTAATCAAGGAGCTATCCCTTATGATATTAGTTATACGGAGTTTGGAATGCGAGATAAAAGAAGACCGAAAAAATCAGCGATTAATGAGACGATTTTTCCACCTTTATTGATAGCTAATTATCACGAATCTAGGGTATCCCCTAAAAGGATCAATACCTATGTTGCGGTCTTTGATAAAATAGCGGTGCCACAAGGAAAGATATTTTATATCGAGTTAGTAGAGGAAGGTAGAAATATCTATTTGCCGATCCCTTATAACAAATTACCGATTGAATCAATCAGATAAGATGAACCAATTAAATAAGCCTATGAGATTTTCACTATTAGGGGTCTTGATATTATTTACGATAACAAGTAGCGCCCAAGAGCGCATTCCAAATTCCTTTTCTATTGCTGCAGGACATTTACTAACTAAAGGATTTCAGGTATCTGGACACTATCATTTGAATATCTATGATGAAATCCGATTGGTCTATGCGAATAATACTAAAACTAAGCAGTCGGATGATTTGTATAATATAGAGTCCTTAAATCTACAACGAATTAGTCTGACCTATGCTAAAGGAATACGACTCAAATACAGCTCTCTAAATAATCTAAGCATCTATTTAGGGAGTGGTGTGGTGTTTGGACGGGAACAATTAAATTTAGAAACCCCTATCAATAATGAAAGTATAGGTTTACGGTTTTTTGGAGAACTAGATGTGGCACTGGCTAGAAAACTGTCTATTTATATACGAGCTGGAAATAGTTTTATGTTTACCGATCATTTAGGCAGAAATGGTGCTTTAGCGGTGGGTATTAGAGTATATTTTTAAAACTGAAATTATGCAGCAAATCAATACACCTCTAGTTAATACATATCTCCCCATCATTCAAGCTAGAATATTAAACCTACTGAAACAAGGAATCATTCCTTGGCGACAAGGTTTTTCTCCCTATGGTGTTGCTCGTACCTATACCGACCAACGTTATATTAATGGTATTAGTTGGCTGCTTTGTAATTTTACTACGGACTATCCCCTCCCCTATTATCTATCATGGAAACAAGTACAGCAACTAGGTGGAAAAATTCAAAAGAATACTAAAGCGGAATTTATATATTATACTGCTTCTAATCAGGTCAAACGTTTTCCTATCTATAATATAAGTTCTATCAAAGGAATTGATATTGCTATTCCCCAACAATCCTTGGAAGAGCGGTTAGTGTATACTAAAATTGATAAATGGCTCACTACCCTACTTCAAACGGTCCCTATTGACAGAACACTTAATAGAATAGCTCATTGGGATGCTGCTAAAGAAGTAGTTAAAATTCCAGTAATAAAAAAGGATTCTATCTACTACTACTGGCATTTATTTAAAGCTTTGATTGCTTGGACTGGGAGTGCTCAACACTTGAACCGAATTTCTCCTAATAAGTTATTATTTCGATATCCTACGGGTTTCTATCAAGAGAAACTTGTATGTGAATTGGGTGCCGCATATTTGTGCGGTTATTTTGGTATCTATACCCCTTTGCATGAGAAAGCACATCAGGAGGAATTACTGGATTGGACTTATTATACTTATCGGTATCCGGAGTTGTTGATGGTGGGTATATTGGAAATGCGGGAAGCGGTGCAATATTTTTCACGGGAATAGAAAAAATAAATTTTGTTAGCGTATTGAAATAAGTGTACAGCATATTGTCTTTATCTATTTTAAGAGACATCGTATGAGTATATAAATACAATTATCAGATAACATTGGGAATTTCATTTTGATTATCTATTCTATTATCACTAACGACGTCCATTTTATCTAGTGGCATCCTTTTATTTGTTTTTATTTAAAAATATCCTAATTATTTTTTGCCCCTTTGCTAACAAATCTACATCTAGGTTTATATTTCTCATAGTCTTGCGATTTAATTGTATCAAGAGAATACGTTTCTAATATAGCATTAATTCCTAAATCCATTTCATTTTCCTCTTCTTGATGAATAAGATTAATTATAAAGTCACAATCAACAATCACACTATCTAGAATTGTATTGTCAAAAATAGGTATATCAAATTTAGTATCCTGCAAGTTAGATCTTGTTAAATTTGAATTAGAAAAAACAGGAGTAGTTCCCATTGCTTTTCTAAAATTAGAACGATATAAATTTGCATCATCAAATATAGTTTCAAGTATCTTAGCATTAGAAAAATTTGCTCCACTTAAATCTGAATCCGTAAAATCTGAACCATATAATTTCGCGCCAGAAAGATTTGCGCCTACCATATTTGAATTCTTAAGATTTATTCCACTTAAGTCAACTCCTGATAGGTTGGCTTGATTTAAGTCAGAAAAACTAAAGTTTGACCGCTGTTTTATCTGAGAAAAGGTACTATCTGCCAAATGACTTTCAATCAGGGTGACAAGTAATTGACCTCTTTCTGGACTTATTTGACTTTCAATAAGAGAATCCCCTTGCATAAAGTAATACGGTTTTAATCTATTCGCAAGGGCTATTATTCTTCCCGTTAATTGAGGAGACAAGTCTCGAATATTATTTTGATTATAGTCGTTTGAAATCTCCACATTGATAGCATCCATTATGTTACTAAATAAAAAGACCAATGAACTTCTACGTTCTGCCTCTTGAAGATAAGTTTGTTGATCGAGTCTTATATTTTGCTTCTTTATTAGTTCGTTCTGATTGTGCAAAAGTACAGAACCCAATAGACCAACAAATCCAACTATGATTAGTCCAATCGCTCTAAAAGTCCAGTTCATAATACTGAAACGAGAATACATTGCCAGAACCTTTTTCTGATTCTTTTTTATTAGTAGGTTAATTGAGTTCCATTTTCGCTCCTTAATAATTTTATTGAAGTCTATTTCTGGTTCAACCAATAATGAATCTTCAAGCTTAGTTATTGATTTATCAACAGCAAAGAATACAGCCAATGCCGCTGAAAGTAGAATTAATGAGATAAGAATGTATGTAACTATTGAATCATCAAAGTAGTTAACAATAAATTCTAAGCCGTACTCATATAGTAAAATACAGAGGGTGACTCCACCTAACAATCCTAGTAAGAAAATGAAATATTTCTTCATGTTTTAGTTTGATATTTTTTTCATTTTCTCTACAACTTCATAGAATCTATCTATATTATGCTTTGTTTCACTATGCCAACGCTTTACATAATCTCTGATCTTAATACGTTCTGATTCATTTTTGGCGACTATAAGCGCATTATGCATTAAAATGATTGGTCTACCATTTGAGTCTGTTTGTGAATTTCCTACTTGAATAAGTAATTGCAAAAATGGATTTGTAAGGTTACTCAGATATTGTTCTAGAAATCGAAAATTAGAATTTTCATGCAAATTTATATCACCAATCACAGACCGAATGGAATCATTGGAGTCCCTTACAAGACTATTATTAGAATCTAATTGCGAAAAAACATTTGTGAATTCTTCCTGTATGGTTACTATCTCACTGCTGTTCGCTTTTACGAATATATTGGTTACGTCTAAAAGATCTTCATAAGAATTTGACAGTTCTTTTAATTGCGGCAGAGTCTGTGATGTCATTATCTTTTGTATCTTGGAAATCTTATTTGTAATTATTTTTCGATTTGATTCAGAGCGCTTAAGTTCATTATTAATTATTTGTCTTTTCAAATCTTGTGTTTTTGATTCTTTACTATTTGTAGAATGTCGTTTTTCTAATTCTGTTGGAATTACATTTAATTGGTTAGAAGCTCTTCGCTCAATAAGACAAAAAAGAAATATCAAAAATAAAATCGAGTAGGTAAGAGGTGATTTTAGAATTTTACTAAGCATATGATTTATTCGATTAATTGTTGCTTATTGTTTTTTTTGATGTCTGTGGTATATTGAAGGTACTTTCATTAAACTTTTCTTACAGGTAACGCCAAGGAGATCATACCACTATGCACACATGTCCCTTGGCCTTTCCCTTGGAGTCAGAATAAAGAAAGGATTCCTGCTAAACATTACTATATGCATATTCTCTTATTCTCCTATCGAGCCGTTGATTGTTATGTGGCGTTTGCTTTATATTTTTCTATTTTTTTGAGGTAACTTTCATCATTAGGATGTACAGAATAGAAACTCTCAAATTTCAGTTGAAAGTCAAATAAAAAATTTCTAACTGCTTTATTTATCCCAAATTTATCCTTCATTAAGAGAAGTACAACTCTAAAAATTAAGATTCCTAAAATAACGGTTAGAGTGCTACTAATATTTTTATTTACAAGATGAACTAATAGTGCAACGATTGACAATATAACAACTTCTATAATGTATGCTCCATATTTCGATCGTTTAAAAATCACCCCTAAATTATTAATAGCCTCTTTTCTTGCAATCTCCAATTGCTGGACTTGAAGTTTGGCTTCACCCAATTCTCTTTGTAAATGAGTTGCAGTAAATTCTTTTACTGTTGGCATTTTCTGTTTAGAATTACTTGAAGAATTAAATCTATTCTCAAATCGAAAATTAGCATAGGCTTTAACTGTTGATACAACTTCATCTTTACTTGTAGTGGATTCTTGAACTTGCTCGATAAAATTAAAAATTTCTTTGCCAGGTAACTTGAAGTCAGTGCGTCTAATTTTTATATACTTAATGAAATCATTATAGTCATCTTCTTCCGTTTTTTTGTGAAATGAATTGTGTATGACGAATAACTGTGACGGAAGAATGGTTTCTGCAATGACATTTCTATCAACATCTACCATTATGTCATTCAACGTTGTATCAGTAGTTAAATAAAAGGATTTGATATCTTTGTAATTATAGTTATTTGCACCCCTTATCAGTCTAACATATAAAATATTTTTAGCATCAACTTGAGCAGCACCAATAGAATATGCCCATTTTCCTAATTTCATTTTTTTTTGTTCAAGCAAGTAGTCCTGTAAATCTTTCAATTCGCTTTGCTTTATCCCTTTTATAGGTTCAGTTACAATTTCAAATCTATCACATAACTGTTGAAACTCCTTTTCCAAACTTAAACGATATTTATTTGGTGAATTAACCTTTCCTGCTTTCCTTTTATGCAAATAATCTGTTTCAAATGAGTTATTAAATGGCAGGTCGTCAATAATTTGTGTCAATAAGGCCTCGCTTTGTGGAGTTGTTTTTCTTGCTACATCTTTAGTTCTATTATTTAGATTCTTATATATTTCGTCGTAAGTTACTTTTGAAATTTTAAATTTTATCCCGTCATGGCAGCATGATTCAATTATTGAGAGTGTGCTATCTTTTCTTTGTGGACCGTCAACACCTAAAGCTCTAATTATAATATTAGTATCTAAATAATATGTTTTATTAGTAAATATACTTTTATCTATTGAAGATACCCCTCGTCCAGAGGTAAGAATTGCAAACTCAATTGATTTTGAGAATAAAGCATATATAGATTTATTCTTCTCATCATTTTCCCATTCTAAGAAAGAATTAAAAGCCTCAATTTCTTTAGGGTTTTCATTTTCTTTTTTAATGCTTTCAGAAATCAGAGTTCGTAAGTCATTGATTGCAAAAGAATTAATATTAATGTATAAGCTTTTTAAAAATAGATTTTTGATTTTTTTTTCGTACTCAGTCCACTTACTTTGCTTGCAAAATCTATTTATGAAGGTTTCTATTGAATGTTTTTCAGTTCGTTCTCTAAATTTCTGAATTGCTTCTTCATTTAATCTAACGTAAACATCATTGTCAGAAGCTTCTTTTGTGTAATTAAGGTCATTGTTGATTATCTTTTTGAATTTTTCATAATTTATTCTAATACCAAGATTATTTTTGATGAAATCAAAAATCTGATTTCTTAAACATTCTTGATTTTCTATGGTCATCAAATATTCATTAGCAATCGCACTTATAGAGGATTCATATTTCTGGTCTTCTAAATCTTCAAGCCAACAATTAATTCTAAATATGTCAAATTGCTTCATTCTTATTTATTAAGTATTCTGGAATCATCAATTTTTATACCTTTTGAAGATTTAAGATTATTAAATTTACTATTTCTAATTGTTGCACTTGTGAAGTCTGTATCATCTAAAATACTTTGATTAAAGTTAGCACCATCCAATAACGCTTTTTGAAAATTACTATTTCTAATATTAGCTCCATCAAATTTTGTGAATTGATTTGAGGTTCTTTTGAAATTTACATTTTTTAGTTCCGCATTAGAAAAATCAGAATTATTGAGATATGCTTGCTCAATTCTGGAATTGTTTAACCTTACTCTTTTGAAATATCTATTATTAAGTGTTGCATTCCTTAATTCTGAATAGGAAAAATCTGATTGTGAGTAGATATTATCATACGTTTCTTTTGACAAATTACTATTTACTAAATATATCAAAAGTTGACCTCTTTCAAGGCTGATAGTTTGAGACAATGTATCATCTTCAATTGCTTTGTATGGTTTAAATAGATTTGTTAAAGCAGAAATCCTTCCTATTAATTCAGGAGATAAATCTCTTGTCGCATTAGAACCATAGTCAGATTTTAACTCATCATCAATACTGTTAATTACATTATTCAATTGTGTAAGATTTGAATTCCTTTTTTCGATTGAAGTTAAAGCTATCGTCTGAGTACTTATTAATCCATTTTGTTCCCTAAGCAATACATCTTGTCTTTCAATGATTCTATTTTGATTATAAATGAGTACGGAACCTAACAATCCAGCAAATCCAATAAATAAAGAATAGAAAACAAATATTACCCACCTTCGATAAGAAATCCATACATACCAAGCACTTGCTTTACTAATAGTTTCATCTATTTTTTGTTCCGCTCTGTTCCAATCTCTCTTAACTAAACTACCTAATAATTCTGTTGATGTTGTTTTTATGTCATTAATATCTGAATGAGAAATTCCAAAAGCTTTCTTAAATACCCATTCTTTATTTAGAGTAATAAAGAAAAATAATATACTTAGAATTGAAACGATTAATATGAATCCAACAATTAGCTCTTTAACATTATCCGCAATCATATGCAATCCATATAAGCTTATACAAATCGAAAATATAACTCCAATAAAAAAAGCGATAATGACTTTTTCTTTATTGGTTCTCTCTTGAGAAATATTTTTCTTTTCTGGTTTTTCACTCATTTTGATTTTTCTTATTACTTGCACATAACGGTCAAGAATAGCCTACTAAGCCATACATAATGGTTATGGAAGGCTATGCAAGGTTGAACAAAGCTCCTTCGTCGCAGCTTTAAAAAAAAGCGTACCTTGTAAGAGCAATATTGCTTCACTATACTAATTCTGATTACAAGTTATGAAAAAAAACATTTAAACCTACTGGCATTCCTGCATTT